>JAODBN010000089.1 GCA_025463965.1 Acidimicrobiaceae bacterium | reverse complement strand
CACCCGTGGGATGCCTTTGGCTTCTACCCGAAGTCGTACCAGATCCCACAGAAGTACCACGGCACCTACGACCCCGCCAAGGCCGCGGCACAGCTGAAGGCCGCCGGCGTCACCACCCCGTTCAACGTTGACTTGATTGGACTGAACAACTACCAGGACTCGATCAACGAGGGCCAGATCATTCAGCAGGGGCTTCAAGCAGCTGGGCTCACGGCGAACTTTAAGGCGCTCACCGACTCGGACTGGCTTGCGGCGACATATGGGAAGGGCAACTGGACCGGTCTCGCGTTCAATGCGGGCAATATCCCGTTCCCTTTCCTCAACTTGTTCGACTACCTGGTCGATCCCTCGGCGATCCTGAGCTCGTACAGCAAAGCTCCGAATCCAAGTCTGGCTGCGCTGTACAACCGGGTCGAGGCAGGAACGGACCGGCAGGAGCCGGCGCTGTTGAAGCAGGCCCAAGAGGTCATTTTGGATGACGCCGTCGTCTATTTCATGTTCGGTGGCCCGGTCAACATGATCTTGCCGAAAAACGTCCATGGCGTGATAGTGAATGGCTATGGAGACGTGCGCTGGCACAAGGCCTCGTTCTCGTAGAAGCCGAGCAGTGACGGCCACCATCAGGGTGGCCGTCACTGACAACGGTGCTTGGGCGCTTTGGTGCAGCACCCATTAGTGCCTGAACATTTCCGAGTTAGCCCATGAGAGGTGGCGTGGCAAAGATCTTCGCGAGCAAGATCCTCCAGCTCGTACTCGTGCTGCTTGCCATCTCGGCGATTACGTTCTTCCTGCTGAGTGCACTCCCCGGAAATGCCGCGCTCTATCGGATCGGGCCGCTTCCCAGCTACACGCCTGCCGAGCGCGCCGCGCTCATCGCCAGGCTGTCCGAGCAGCTCGGGCTTAACAAGCCGCTCGTCGTCCAGTACTGGATCTGGTTGACTCACGCCGTGCGAGGCGATTTTGGCCTCACCACGCAGGGCGAGAAGGTCACCCAGCTCATCGGGTCGTCGCTGTGGGCGAGCGTCGAGCTGGCGATCGTCGGTCTCGTGCCAAGCATCGTTGCCTCGTTCCTGCTCGCCCTCTGGGCATTCAGGACGAGGTTGCGCCGGGCTCAGGCGGTAGTGCAGGGCGTTATGTCGACGCTCTTCGTCATTCCAAGCTTCTGGGTCGGCTTCTTGCTCGTCTATCTACTGGCGGTGAAGGTGACAGCATTCCCTGCGTCGGGCTTCGTGCCGCTTGCGCAGTCGGCGTCAGGCAACCTTTCCCATCTGGTCCTTCCCGGGCTCACGTTGGCATTACCACTGACCGCGCTGTTCTTTCGCTACCTGCTCGCCGGCCTCGAGGAAGCCGAAATGGGCGCCTACGTCGTGGCGGCTCGTGCCAAGGGCATCTCCGAACGCGCCGTGGCCTACCGCCACGTGCTTCCGAACGGCATGCTCCCGACTATCACGATCATTGGGCTGGCGACTGGGTCGCTGCTCAGCTCCCTGGTGGTCGTCGAATCAGTCTTCTCCTGGCCGGGACTGGGATCGCTTCTCGTCCAATCGGTGACCCAGCGAGATTTCAATACCCTCGTGGCGATCGTGTTGCTCACCGCCGCGGTCTTCGTCTTCACCTCCATCGTCGTCGACCTCATCTACTGGTTTGCCGATCCGCGCACACGCCGTCCGGGAGAGGTGTAACCGCCGTGTCGCTTGCCACCGTCTCGATTCCCCAACGCCGGGTTGCACCGCTTCGGGCGTTTATCAGCTTGCCGAGGTCCCTGCTCGCGGCCATCGCCGTACTTGTTCCCTTCGCCGTTATGGCGGCGATCCCAAGCGTGCTCGCGCCGTACAGCCCGTCAGCGACGATCGGCACGCCGCTGTCGGGACCGAGCGCGAGGTACTGGCTAGGAACCGATGAGATTGGCCGCGATGTGCTGAGCCGGGTGATCTACAGCGCCCAGAGCGACGTTGTAATCAGTCTGGCGGCTACGGCGATTGCCTTTGCTGTCGGATCCATCGTTGGCATCTTCCTGGGGTACCGGGGGGGAGTCGTCGACGCCGCAGGTACCCGCGTCGTTGACGTCATGCTGGCCTTCCCAGCGATTGTCCTCGCGCTGTTCCTCATCGCCATCTTCGGCCACGGCGAGCTCGTCGAGATCGTCGCCATCGCCGCGGTAATGATGCCGTCGATGGCCCGCTTCGCCCGCGGTACGAGCCTTTTGCTCCGCAACAGGGCCTACATCGAGTCGAGCGAGATCCTGCGCGCGTCGCGCGCCTACGTGATGCGCCGCCACCTCCTGCCGAACGCGCTGCGTTCGCTGCTCGTCGCCGCCTCGGTGCTCGGGGCGAGTGCGGTGCTCATCTCGGCGTCGCTCAGCTACCTCGGCCTGGGCGTCACGCCGCCCACCCCGAGCTGGGGGACGATGCTTTTCAACGCGTTTCAGAACGTCTTCCAAGCCCCGCTATACGGCATCGCCCCGGGCGTGTTCATCACGGTGCTTGCCTACGGCTACATGCTGCTCGGCCGGGGCCTGGGCGATCTGCAGGGACGCACGGGACGCCAGGAGCGTGCCTTCCGCACCTCGTCGATGGCTCGCGTATGACCGAGTCCGAGAGGCGAGGACTTCTCGAGGTCAACGGTTTGACGATCGAGTACGGCAGCCGCGCCGACGCGGTGCGAGCGGTCGACGACGTCTCGTTCCAGCTGCAACCCGGCGGTCGGCTCGGGATCGTCGGGGAGTCCGGGTCCGGGAAGACGACGCTCGGGCTCGCGCTCGCCGGCCTCTTGCCTCGGACGGCCCGGATCGTCTCCGGCTCGATCTGCTACGAGGGGCGCGAGCTCGTCGGACTTGGCGAGCGCGACCTACGCGGCGTTCGAGGCAAGGAGGTAGCGGTCGTCTTCCAGGACGCGAAGACCGCGCTCGACCCCGTGCGAACGATCGGCTCCCAGATCGGCGAGGCCGTGCGCGCCCATCGCCCGGTGAGCCGGCAGGAGTCGCTTGGCCTGGCGCTGCGCCTCCTGAAAGAGGTTGAACTACCGGACCCCGAGCGCCGGCTCCGTCAGTACCCCCACGAGCTGTCCGGCGGTCAGCGCCAACGGGCGATGATTGCCATGGCGCTCGCCGGCGAGCCGAAGGTCCTCGTCGCCGACGAGCCGACGAGCGCGCTCGACGTGACCACCCAGGCCAAGATCATCGATCTGCTGAAGCGGCTCGGCGACGAGCGCGCCATGGCGACGATCCTCGTGACCCACGACCTCGGCGTGGTCGCCGGGTTCGCAAAGTCGGTACTGGTGATGTACGCCGCCGCCGCCGTCGAGACCGGTGCTGTTGGCAACATCTTCGGCCGTCCTGCCCACCCTTACACGAGGGCCCTCATCGAGGCGGTTCCGTCGCTCACCGGCCCGCGCATGCGTCGGCTCCGCTTCATCCCTGGTGGCCTGCCGCGTCCGGACGGCGGCGTCGCCGGGTGCCGCTTCGAGCCGCGCTGCCCAGTGGGCCAGGGAAACCCACGCTGCCAAGGAGAAGAGCCCGGGCTTCGCCCGACCAAGGCCGGAACGGTAGCCGCCTGCTTCTTTCCCTTCGATGAGCGACTGAGCCACCCTGCCGCTGGCAGCGAGCTGGCCGTCGTTGCCTCGCCGATGGCGCCCGTTGCTGAGCCGGATCCCGTGAAAAGGTCAACGCTCCTCGAGGTCTCGGAGATCGTAAAGACATTCCGAGTCAGCCGAGGCGGCGGTGCGACGGCGCGGTTGCGAGCAATCGGTGGGGTATCGCTCGTCGTCGGCGAGGGGGAGTCCTTCGGCATAGTTGGCGAGTCGGGCTCGGGCAAGACGACCTTGGCACGCATCCTCGTCGGGTTGGAGGACGCGGATTCGGGTTCGCTCCACCTCGCCGGGGACCCGACGGTCACGGCGTCGCGCAGCTCGCGGCGCCGGACCTGGCGGCCAGGCGAGATCCAGATGATCTTCCAGGATCCGAGTGATTCGCTCGACCCGTTGATGACTGTCGAGCAGCTCGTCGCTGAGCCGCTCGAGATCACCCGCGGAGGTCGCGCCAGGCGTTACCGCGCCGAGGTGGCGCAGGCGCTCACCGCCGTCGGGCTGTCCGAGTCGATGATGACTCGCCGGGCGAGCCAGCTCTCGGGGGGCCAGCGTCAGAGGATCGCCATCGCCCGGGCGCTTACGACCAAGCCCCGATTGCTCATTGCCGACGAGGCGGTGGCCTCCCTCGATATGTCCGCCCGCGGCCAGGTGCTGAACCTGCTGTCTGACATCCAGGCCGAGAGCGATCTCACGTGTGTGCACATCTCCCACGACCTGTCCATGGTCCGCAATGTCTGCGAGCGCGTGGCGGTAATGCACGCCGGAAAGATCGTCGAGGTAGCGCCGGCCGAGGAGCTGTTCGTTAACCCGCGCCATCCCTACACGGCGGGACTTATTTCGGCGATTCCCGTGCCCGACCCGTCCTTCGAGCGGAGCCGGTCGCGTGTCGAGGTCGTCGGCGAGCTGCCCGATCTCACCCGGCACCTCGTCGGCTGCGCCTACCGCTCTCGGTGCCCGAACGCCAAGGAGCTTTGTGCCATGGAAGATCCACCGCTTGTCGAGGGTGACCCAGGTCACGCATGGGCTTGCCACTTCCCCGAACGCCCACATCTGGACCTGGCCTCCGAAAGTGCCTCGGTTCCAGAGACGACGGCGCGATGACCGGCCGCCAGGCGATCACGGTGGTCGGG
>JAODBN010000080.1 GCA_025463965.1 Acidimicrobiaceae bacterium | reverse complement strand
CCGAGCTCTACAGCGACGGCGCCTACGTGCTCGAGCACGAGGGGCGCACGCTCGGCGCCGACGAGCTCGCCGGCTACTGGCAGGAGCTCGCGTCGCGCTACCCGATCATCTCGATCGAGGACGGGATGGCCGAGGAAGACTGGGAGGGGTGGGGCGAGCTCACTCGCTCCATCGGCGACCGGGTCCAGCTCGTCGGTGACGACCTGTTCGTCACGAACGTCGAGCGCCTCGAGCGCGGCATCGAGCAAGGCGTGGCGAACGCCGTGCTGATCAAGGTCAACCAGATCGGCACGCTCACCGAGACCCTCGCCACCGTGGCGCTCGCCAACGGGTCGGCCTACAAGAGCGTGATGTCGCACCGCTCGGGAGAGACCGAGGACTCCACGATCGCCGACCTCGCCGTCGCCACGAACTGCGGGCAGATCAAGACGGGCGCCCCCGCCCGTTCCGACCGGGTGGCCAAGTACAACCAGCTGCTGCGCATCGAGGAGGGACTCGGCGAGCAGGCCGAGTGGCTCGGGGGAGCAGCGTTCGCGAGAGGGACGAGAAACCTCGTCTCGTCTGGCGCTTCCTGAGGTGAGCGGGACGGCGGCGGTGACCGCCCGCGTGGCAGGGGTCCGGGTCGGCCGGGCGCGCGCGGCCTTGGTCGGCGCGGCGGTCCTCTCAGTGGCCGTGCTCGTCCTCGAGCTCCCTCTCGGCGAGCTGCTGCGCCAGCGTCAGGATCTCGCTTCCGCCGGAAGCCAGCTGGCGGCCGTCCAGGCCGCCGACAAGCACCTCGCCGCCGACGTGGCGTCGCTGAAGCGACCGGCAACGGTCGCCGCCATCGCCCACCAGGACTACGGGCTCGTCCAAAAGGGCCAGCGGGCCTACGTGGTGCTCCCGACGGCCGGCTCGCCCTCCGCCCTCGCCGGCTCGGGCACGATCCCGACCGCTGACCTCGTGCCGTCCTCGGTGTCGCCCTACGGCTCGGCCGACTCCTCCGGCTCGAGCGCGCCGGCACGGCCCACCGCTGGCCTGTGGCGGCGCGTGCTCGACCGCCTCGAGTTCTGGCGCTCGGCCTTCTAGGCCAGGCGCGCGCTCACAACGAACAGCGGCTCGAGCCTCGCGGTTCTGGCACGACGGGCGAGCTCATCTCGAAGGACCCGGTCATCGCCGGCCGGGCAGGGGCCCTCGCCGCGCCTCGGCGTCCCCGGGGCGGGGCCGGTTCGACGCCGGGCGGCTGGTAGCGTCCGGCGAGGTGACGATCTCCTCCGGTGACTGGGACGGGCGGGGCCTTCCGCCAGCGGCGGCGGCACGCGTGGCGCGTGCGGCCCAGTCCGGCGTGCGCTCGAGCCTTCTCGCCGTGGGCTCGCAGGCGGGCCTCGACCTCGCCGGGTTCTTCGCTGTCGGCGAGGTGATGGGCTGTGTGGTCCAGCACCTCGGTTGGCAGGGGTACGTCGGATGCGGCTGGTACGGCGGGATGGGCGGGGCGTGGCAGGTGACCACTCAGGTCGCGGTCCCCGGGTCCCGCCTTCCCTTCAGCCCGTATGTCGACGCCTACGACGGGGGCTGGAGCCTTGCCCTCGGGCGGATGCTCGAAGAGTGTCGTGCCCTCGGCGGCGACGGCGTGGTCGGCGTCTCCCTCGAGGAGCACCACCTTGGCTCGGGCAACCGGGAGTTCGTGGCGCTCGGCACGGCGGTTCGGTCCGTGGGCACCGAGCACGTCCGCCGGCCCTTTTCGACCACGCTCGGGGGGATCGACGTCGCCAAGCTTCTCCAGGACGGCTGGGTCCCTGCGGCGATCGTGCCGGCGATCGCCGCCGGCGTGCGTCACGACGACTACCGCACCCGCGCCGCGACGATGTGGAGCGCGGGGAACATCGAGGTCCCCGGCTACACCGCCCTCGTCAGCCAGACGAGGGCCGCCACCCGGACCTTGCTCGGCCGCCGCTGCGCCGACATCGGAGCCGACGGGGTGATCCTCTCGTCTCCGATGACGCTTTCGATCAGCGAGCTCGAGATCGGCGAGGGCCATCGGGACCACGCCGCGGTGGCGACCGTGTTCGGTACGGCGCTCGCCGCCTTCCACCCGCGAGCAAGGAGCGCGGCGGCCGGGTCGCGCCCCGGCTCGCTCGCCATTCTCCCGTTGAACAACTAGCCGCGCGACGCGAGAGCGCGACACCATCCCAGAGCATGCAGGACGACAAGGAGCGACGATGAGCGAGGTCGAGTCAGTGGGCGGGGTGCCCGAGGACGCCCTGCGCCGCCTGGCGGAGATGCGCCCGGGCTCGCCCCGGGCGCTGTTCACCTCCGACCTGACCGTGAACGAGTTCCTGCTGGTGCGCGAGGCCGGGTTCCGACCGCTCGGCCTGGTGCTCGGCTCGAGCATCTACCACGTCGGGCTGCAGGTCGGCCGGTGGGGCCGCAACATGGAGATGGACCAGCTCTCCCAGGCGATGTACCACGCCCGGGAGCTGGCGATGAGCCGGATGGAGGCCGAGGCCGACGCGCTGGGAGCCGACGGCATCGTCGGGGTGCGCCTCGAGATCGAGTTCAAGGAGTTCGGCAACGACCTCGCCGAGTTCATCGCCATCGGCACCGCCGTGAAGTCCGACGACGGTGGCAACTGGCGCAACCACGCCGGAGTTCCCTTCACCTCCGACCTGTCCGGCCAGGACTTTTGGACGCTGCTGCGCTCCGGGTACGCCCCGCTCGGCATGGTGATGGGCAGCTGCGTGTACCACATCGCCCACCAGCGGGGCTTCGCCGCCCTCGGCAACGTGGGGCGCAACGTGGAGATCACCCAGTTCACGGAGGCCCTCTACGACGCGCGCGAGCTGGCGATGAGCAGGATGCAGGCAGAGGCCGAGGATCTGCAGGCAGAGGGGATCGTCGGGGTTCAGCTGCTCTCGCTGGCGCACCGCTGGGGAGGTCACACCACGGAGTTCTTCGCCATCGGCACGGCCATCCGGCCACTGCGCGAGAACCACACGATCGACACGCCGCAGCTCGTTCTGCCCTTGACGGACCGGTGAGCTCCGAGCTCGAACCCGTACCGGGCGTCGACCTGCTCGCCGCGGCGCTCCGGGCCGACCAGGCGGACCTGGACACCTACTCGCGGGTCGTCCTCGGCACCTTGGCCGATGCTCTTCCCGCTGGCGTGGTGGAGGTGGACCGCGACCGGTCGGTCTCGGACCGCATGGCTGGTCGTCCCGGCCGGGTCCGGGCACTGCGGATCGGCCTCGGCGACGTCGTCCTCGAGCTGGTGAGCGCCCGCAACGGCCTTCAGGGGATGGTCACGCGCCAGGTCCGGGGCGTGGCCATCAGCCGCAAGGAGGTCACCTTGCCGGCGTGGACGGCG
This sequence comes from Acidimicrobiaceae bacterium, assembly GCA_025463965.1. Lineage (GTDB taxonomy): Bacteria > Actinomycetota > Acidimicrobiia > Acidimicrobiales > Bog-793 > JAODBN01. The sequence continues at coordinate 416 of JAODBN010000080.1, read as the reverse complement.
CTGCTCGCGGAGCACCTGCATCGCATCGCCACCGAGAGCGCCTCGGCCCGCCAGGCGCTTGCCCGCCTCCTTGGAGCGGAGTGAGCGCCCGCTAGGGGAGTCCCAAGATGGCTGCGCACGCCGGCCAGGACGACCATCCGCCCTGCTGGTAGAGGCGGAGGGCGCCGGCGTCTTGTGCGGCGGGCGACGCTTGGCTCGCGAGTCCCGAGCCGCCGAGCCCGGTCCAGGTGGCGGCGGAGAACTGGTACGCCCCGTAGTAGCCGTTCCCGGTGTCGAGCGAGTAGACGTCGCTCGACTCGCACTGGCGGATACCGGCGAAGTCCTTGGCGAGCGAGCTGGGCAACCCGTTCTCGACCGACGCCGTGGGTTGTGGGGGACCGGCGCTCGCCGCGCCGGTCGTTCCCGAGCTGCCCCCG
>JAODBN010000036.1 GCA_025463965.1 Acidimicrobiaceae bacterium | reverse complement strand
AACCCTCACGCTCGAGGGCGGCCAGGTCAGCACGCACCGTAGCGGGGGAGACGTCGATTCGCGGATCTTGGACCACGTGCCCCGAGCCGACCGGCTCGGCCGTCTCGATGTGTTCCTCCACGACCCTCCGCAGGATCGCGGACTTCCTCTCGTCGAGCAATCGGGCCTCCTGCTCCCGGCGCGCCACAACGGGCGGCTGGCACTCAAGTCTACCGAGCGCCAGCGCTCCGGCGCAGGCGAGCGTCCTGTGGAGACCCTCCCGAGGCTCAAGCTCTGCCGCGCGCCGAAGATTCGGCGCCAACGGCCGAGTGTTATCTCCTCTTAACGGGTACGGAGCACTCGTGAGAGGAGGGCCCCGCCTTGCTCGGACGCTGTGTGCAGCGGCCTTCGGCGCGGGTGTCGCCTTTGTCGCCTTCGTGCTCTTGTCGATGGCGTTCTCCCACCGTGCGGCGGCTTCCAGTGACGTGCCCGGGGTGGCTTCGGCGCCTGGGGCCTGTCCCGCAGGGTCCACTAGTTCCTCTACGTCGGTCGCCGGTGGGGTCGCCGCTTCCAGCACCGCCGCGGTTGGGTCCACCACGACAAGTGCTTCGCAGAGCGTGCCGGGTGATCCTGGGGCCGGCACCAGCTCCGCGTCCACCACCTCGGCCCCGAGCGGCACCGCTCCGAGCGGCACGACGCCCAACGACGCAGCGTCCTCGAGCACGGCCGCTTCCGCCAACCCCACCGGTGCGGCGAGCTCTATCCCCGCTGCTGGGATCCCCGCCGGTTCCTGCGCAAGCGGGACGGGCGCATCGACCGCCGTCGACCCAGGCGCCCCTGCAGGCACCGGAACCGCTGGGGCGGAGCCGGCGACAACCGGCGCCGGATCGTCTTCGCCGTCCCAGGCCGCCCTCCCGCCCTCCTCCGCGCCAGCCACCAGCAGTGCGCCCTCCACCAGCACAACCAGTGCCCCGAGCAGTGCGACGGCGGCCACGAGCACGAGCACGAGCACGAGCACGAGCACGAGCACGAGCGCTACGAGCACCGTCACGACTCCAGTAACCGCCGCGAGCGCGAGCACCGGGTTCGGCCAGAGCAACCCTGGCAGCCAGCCGGGCACCAGCGCTGCCACGGGGACCAGCACTGCCACGGGCACGGGTCTTGCCGCGGGCACGGGCGCAGTGACGGGCGCTGGCGCTGGCGGTGGCGGTGGCGGTGGCAGTGGCGCTCCCACGGCAACGGGCGCCGGTGCCGGCTCCGCGACTACCACCACCCCGAGTGCGAATCCGGCAAGCGGTGCCACCTCGGGCTCTGGGGTCGGTGCCATTCCGAGCACCGCGCTCCTCTCGACCGGGCAGGGGGTCGGCAGCATTCTGAGCGTCGTCGGGAGCTCGATCAGCTCCGCCGGACCTGTTCTGCCGCTCGCGTCGCCCCCCGTCTCGCAGAGTTCCGCCACGCCCGCTCCTGCCACCTCGCCAGCCGTCCCGTCGGGCTCGCCCTCGCCACCCGCAGCGAGTGCCAGCACGACGACGGCTCCATCGCCCGGTCCATCGCAGAGCACGAACGGTCCCGTCGCCATGCTCACGCTGTCCACCGTGTTGCCGGCGGTCCTCTTGCAGCCCGCCTATTACGAAGGACCGTCCTTCTCGGGGATCGGACCGCCTGACCCGGCGAGCGCCAGCGTGCAAGTCGCCTCCATCGTGAGCCTCGGTCCAGTGGCGCCGGCGGCGACGCCAGCCGTAGCGCCGGTCGCGCTCTCCTTGGTGACGGCCGATTCCACGCCCCTTGCGGCGCGGGTGCCGACGAACAGCGCGAGCGTTTCGCCGGCACCCTCGGCCGGCGCGCCTGCTCCGTCCGCCCCGGACACGCCGAGCAACGTCCCCGCGCCGGCCCCGCCGCTCCCCCTCTCGCCGCCCACGCCCCCCGGTTCACTGACCGGCTGGTGCTCGGGGGTGGCAAGCTCCTCTTCTTCCTCCTCCGGCGGCGGCTCTGCGTCCCACGGAGGAATCGTCGTCGGCTACGTCGACGAGCTTTCACCGGCCGTGTTGGGCTGCCTCGGCTTGACCGAGGACGGCGGCGCCCCATTGCCCGCCGGACCTGCGGCCCTCGGAGAAGGCTCGCCCGGATAGCTGGCTGCTCCCGTCGCTCGGGAAGGGCCGCGGTCTAAGCCACCTCGAGCACGGTCGGTTCCCCCGGCGCTGATCCGCGCCACTCGAGCGAACTCGAGGCGAGGGGTGCCAAATCCTTCCTACCGGATCTCCTCGACGGGCATTCCCGTCGATCGGCGATCTCGCACCAGGCCTGGTTGCGAACCTTCAGAGATTTTGGCGAGGAGTGCAAACGCCGGAGGGAGACCGGCCGAGTCGCCAGTTGCAGTGAGAAGCACCGGCGGTCCCGTCGCCAAAGCCGGGACTGAGGAATTGAGAGTGAGGGCGAAGTGAGCAAACGAGAGACCAAGTGCGGTTATGTGAGCCGTCGGCGCCGGTACGACACCAACCGGTCGCTGCAGGAAAGGTACGACGCCGAATCGCAGATCGACTCGATGGGAACCGAACGGGGTCGTCTGGTGGCGCTCGTCCGGGTGCGCGTCTACGAGCACGGTGCGTTCCCCGCGGTCGAGTTCCCGGCGGAGTCACCGATCGGCCCGGAGACCGACGAGGACGAGATTGACTCGGTGCGGGCCCGCGCGGCCGACGCCCTGCGGAAAGAGGACGACTGAGAGGCGTCGGTCCGGGCCGTTTCCCTGCGGTCCGATGTCGATTCTGCTGAGCTCAGGCCGCCTCGGCCACGCGCCTGCTGGCGACGGCGCGCACGGCGGAGGGCCCGACCGCCCACCGCACGAGGAAGGCGAAGCCGGTGGCGGCGACCCGTGTGGGCACCGGGCCCGCCCCGGGAAGCACGCCACTGGCCAAGGGGTGGAGCGGTCCGAACCCGAGCTGGCGCCGAGCGAATGCAGGCAGCAGGTCGATCGCCGCCTCGGAGACCACTCGGTGGGCAATGACGTCAGCCGGCCGGCCGGCGAGCGGCGTGCGGAGGAAGCTGATCGCCTCGTGCGCCTGGGGCGTCGCCGACAGCTCCGCCTCCATGCGGCGGAAGTAGGCGCGAGCCTGCCTGCGGCTGCGGGGGACGTCGACGGCGCCGAGCAGGTCGCCGAGCACCGCCGCCTCGTCGAGGTAGCGGTCCTGCTCGGTAGGAAGCAGGGGTCGCAGCGAGTAGCGCTGGTAGGAGCGGAGAAAGCTCCACACCTCGGTGCTGTGGACCCAGGTGAGCAGCTCGGGGTCGTCGGCCGAGTACGGCCGCCCGTCCGGTGCGACCCCGCGGACGCGGGCGTGCACTCGGCGGACCTCGCCCACGAGCTGCTCGACGAGGGGGGCGCCCCCGAAGCTCGTGCCGGCCACGTACCGGGCGGTGCGTCGCAGGCGGCCGAGCGGGTCCTCCCGGTAGCGGGAGTGCCCGGCGACTCCGGCCATGGCGAGCGGGTGCAACGTCTGGAGCATGAGGGCGGAGAAGCCGCCGACGAGCATCGAGGGCAGATCCGCGTGCACCGCCCAGACCATGGAGCCGGGACCGAACAGCCCGGGGTCACCGGCGGGCCCGCGGTACTCGTCGAGGTCTCCCGGCTCTCCCCCGAGGGCCTCGCGAACCCCAGCGAGCGCCGCGCGCCGGAGCGGGTCGAGCAGGGCTGCCGTGCCGGGGGCCGTCACTCCTCCAAGCGAAGGGCGGAGACGAAGGCCTCCTGGGGGATCTCCACTCGGCCGATCGACTTCATCCGCTTCTTCCCCTCCTTCTGCTTCTCGAGGAGCTTGCGCTTACGGGTGATGTCCCCGCCGTAGCACTTCGCCAAAACGTCCTTGCGCTTGGCCTTCACCGTCTCGCGGGCGATGATCCGCCCGCCGATTGCCGCCTGGATCGGCACGTCGAAGAGCTGGCGCGGGATCAGCTCGCGCAGCTTCGAGGCCATCTTGCGGCCGTACTCTTCGGCCCGGTTGCGATGCACGATCGAGGAGAAGGCATCGACGGCCTGGCCGTTCAAGAGGATGTCCACGCGCACGAGGTTGGCGGTCTCACGACCGGCCGGCTCGTAGTCGAGGCTGGCATATCCCTTGGTGCGGCTCTTCAGTTGATCGAAGAAGTCGACGACCACCTCGGCGAGGGGGATCGTGTAGACGAGCTCGAGCCGCTCCGCCGAGAGGTACTGCATCTTCTCCTGGCGTCCGCGCCGTTGTTGGCACAGGTCGATGATCGTGCCGACGTACTCCGACGGCGTGACGATCGTGACGTGCAAGAGGGGCTCGTCGATGTGGTCGATCTCTTGGGGGGAGGGCAGCGCCGAGGGATTGTCGACGAGCTCGGTGGTGCCGTTGGTGAGATGCGCCACGTACTCGACCGAGGGGGCGGTGGCGATCAAGGAGAGGTTGAACTCGCGCTCCAGGCGCTCGCGCACGATCTCCATATGCAGCAGGCCGAGGAAGCCGCAGCGGAAGCCGAAGCCGAGGGCTGCCGATGTGTCCGGGGCGTACGTCACGCTTCCATCGTTCAACTGCAGCTTCTCGAGCGCCTCGCGAAGGTCGGGGAACTGGTCGCCGTCGACGGGGTAGAGGCCGCAGTAGACCATCGGCTTCGGCTCGCTGTAGCCGGGCAGGGCGTTCGTGGCGGGCCGGGCCGCCTCGGTGACCGTCTCGCCGACCCGTGCCTCTCCGACGTTGCGGATGCCCGCCACGAGGTAGCCGACCTCGCCGGGCCCTAGCTCGTCGACCGGGACCGGGACCGGGGTGCGGACCCCGAGCTCCTCGGCCTCATGGGTCGAGCCGGCCTGGACGAAGCGGACCTTGGTGTCGGTCCGCAGCACCCCGTCCACCACCCGGATCGCGCTCACCACCCCGCGGTACTGGTCGTAGTACGAGTCAAAGATGAGCGCCCTCGCCGGCGCGTCCCGGTCGGCGGAGGGGGAGGGGATCCGGGCCACGACTTGGTCGAGGAGGGCGTCGACGCCCGCACCGGTCTTGGCAGAGATCCGCAGGATCTCATCCGCGGGCAGGCCGAGCACCCGCTCGATCTCCTCGGCGTAGCGGTCGGGCTCGGCCGCCGGAAGGTCGATCTTGTTGAGGGCGGCGACGATCTCGAGATCGTTCTCGAGGGCCAGGTAGCAGTTGGCGAGTGTCTGGGCTTCGATGCCCTGCGAGGCGTCCACGAGCAGCACGACACCCTCGCAGGCGGCGAGGCTCCGGCTCACCTCGTAGCCGAAGTCGACATGGCCCGGGGTGTCGATCAGGTGGAGGATGTGGTCGCGCCAGTGCACCCGGACGTTCTGAGCTTTGATGGTGATGCCCCGCTCGCGCTCGATGTCCATCGAGTC
>JAODBN010000026.1 GCA_025463965.1 Acidimicrobiaceae bacterium | reverse complement strand
GGTGATCGAGCCGGCGTCTTGCGGCCGGAGGTTCGCGAACAAGGTCGTGTAGTTCGGCGAGGAGCCCTTGGTGAGGAAAATCCCGGCTCCGACTACGACGGCCAGGACAGCGAGCCCGGTCGCGGTCTTCTGCCCGGGCGTGAAGCCGGACACGAAGGTGCGCGCCCGCGCCCAGGCGCCGTTGAGCTTGCGGGAATCGAAGGGGAGGACGGCCATCGGATTCCTCTCAGGTGGTCATCGACATGATCGAGTTGAACGCGTCCACTGCCTTGTCTCGGGTAGTGGTCGCAAGACTCAGCGCCAGCTGGGCCTCGGTCGACGCCACGGTGACATCGGCGACGTTCGCCTGGCCTGTGGCGCCTTCGAGGGATAGCGTCGAGGCGTTCTGGGTGACGCCCTGCAACTGGTCGATGGCATTGCCGAGCAAGTTCTGGAAGCTGCTGCCACCGGCCGCACTGGTGCCGGTGGCAGGCGCCGACGCGGTGGCCGAGAGCGGGTTCGCTGCAGCGATCTGGGTGATGGGGGTGATGGGAGGGATCACTGTCAGGCCTTGATGTTCAAGATCGCCTTGTAGGCGTTGTCCGAGCTCTGCAGGACGTTCACGTTGGCCTGGTAGTTGGTCTGCGCCTCGACGAGAGAGACCATCTCGTGGCTGATCGAGACGTCCGGCTGGGTCACGAGACCACTGGCGTTTGCGACCGGGTTCGACGGGTCGGACACCGTGACCCCCTTGGCACTGCCGAGGGTGATGCCTGCGACCTGGACGCCGAGGGGCGCGTTGGCGGCGAACGGCCCCGCTGTCTGAGCAGCGGGCTGTGCCTCCACGGACTGCTCGCGGTAGACGGGGCGGCCCGGGGTGACCGTGTCCTGGGCGTTGGCGACGTTGCCGCCGACCGTGTCGATCCACGTGGAGTCGACCTCGATGCCGGTGCCGGCGATGGAAATTGCGGGAAACATCGACATGGTCAGCCCGTGATCGCTGTCTGTAGAGAGGTGAACTCGCCGCTGATGGAGTTCGCCACGGACTGGTTCTCGAGGTTGGTCTGGCTCTCGAGCGACAACTCGGCTGGCAGGCTGACGTTGTTGCCGTTCGTGCCGGACTGCAGTCCCTCGGGCACCGATGCCGAGGAGGCCGTGCCGCCGTTTTGGATGGCGGAGGCGAGGGAGTTCTCGAAGGTCACTACCGAGGCCTGAAAGCCCGGTGTCTCCTGGTTGGAGATGTTGTTCGCGATCACCTGCTGTCGCTGCTGGATCGAGTCCAGCGCAAAATTCAACAGGTTGATCGCCTGTACGGCATCAGCCATGGCCCGCTCCGGTCCTCGCGCTCGTGGGGCCGTCCGTGGCCATGCTCGGGGCGATCCATGCCCCAACTTCACGGCGGCTAACGGCCGGGGCGCGGAAGGGTTTGAGCCAATTACCACGCTGGGTAGCGACGCAGGCGCCGCGAGACGCCCGCTGACCTCACCCGGTAGGCGCGGCCCCCGTGGGAGCGTCGAGCTCCTCGAGCATCTGCTCGATCCTTGTGATGGCCCCCTCGAGATCCGAGAGATAGGTGCGGAGCCGCTCCGACTTCGCGCTCACGCGCTCACGAAGAGCGCGCCGCGTGTCGAGCGCCTCTTGAAGGATCTGGCGGCGCTCTGCCAGATCGGGACTCGCCCGCCAGGCCGCGCGCAAGTCCTCAAATCGGTCCTCAAAGCAGATCAACACTCGGATCTCGTCGAGGTTCAGACCCATCAGGTCCTGGAGATCGCGCACGCGGCGCACCCGCTCGAGCTCCGCCTCGCCGTAGCGTCGGTTGCCGCCGGGACTGTGCTCTGCGGGAACGACGAGACCGAGTTCCTCGTAGTAGCGGAGAGTGCGCTCCGAGACACCAGTGCGAGCCGCCGCCTCGCCGATGCGCAGCATCTCAGATCCGCCCGCTCGCTCGAGTCTCGGCCAGCTCGTCGCCTGGCTCGCCGATGAGGGTCGGGTCCCCGCCGTCGTCGATAGAGACCGGGCCGACCGGCGCGAAACGTGTCTCGCCGCCCTCGTCGGCACTGGTGTGCACGTACTTCCCACCACGCAGCCAGGACGCTCCCGCAGCCACGAGCGAACTGAAGATGGCGAAGGTGAAGGCCCGGTTCAGGCCGGTGCTGAACGGCTTTGAGATCAGGTGGGGAAAGAAGCTCCGGCCCGTGAGATAGGACGCCGTGGAGTGGGGGAGGGCGGCCAGCGTGCTGGCGCCGAGCAGCTGCTGCATCGGGTTGTAGCCGAGGAAGGAGGCAAAGAGGCTCCCGACCGGCGGCAGCTGCGACACCCGCCGGGCCGCTGCGGGGCTGACACCCTGGGCCACAAGGCCGCTGTACATCGCATGAGGGAGGCCAGAAGCGAGCCCGAGCACCATCAAGGTGAAGAAGACCCCAATGGAGAGCACCTGAGCCGAGTTCATGAAGGTGTTCACCATCCCCGCGCCGACGCCACGGCTCTCAGGCGGAAGGCTGTTCATGATGCCGGCCTGATTGGGCGACGAGAAGATACCCATCGAGAGCCCCATCAAGAAGAGCAACAGGCCGAAGAACACGTAGGAGAAGTTGACCGGCAACGTCGTGAGCAACCCGAAGGTGAGAGCCGTGAGCAGCATCCCTGCCGTGGCGAACGGACGGGCACCGAAG
>JAODBN010000003.1 GCA_025463965.1 Acidimicrobiaceae bacterium | reverse complement strand
CAACCCCGCTGCGCCTCTGTCCGAGATCAGCGAGGAGCGCTGAACGCTTCGTTCGGGGCACCCTGCTCGAACGACCGGTGGAGGACAACGAGGCGCGCCCGGAAGCTCGAGCGCTCGAGCAAGTTCTTCGTGTGGCGATCTCCGGGTAGCGCTGGGACATCGAGCCCGAGCGCTTCGTGCTCGGCCGCCCAGGACATGGTCGCCTGGAGCAGCGCTGATCCGACGCCGACCTCCCGTGCACCAGGCTCGACCCACAAGCCGAGCACGCGGGCCGAACCCGGAGCATCGGTCGTCTCGGCAACGGCGAAACCGACGACGTGATCGTGATAGGTGCCGACGAGCGCAACTCGGCGGCCACCAGTCACGTACGCCCCGAGGCCCCCCGCGTCCGACACAGCCTCGTCGAAGGCCGCCACCAGTCCGCTGCCGCCGCGCAAGGACCGGGTGGTGCCGGCAGCCTCGGCGACGAGCTCGCCGAGCCTGGCGAGATCCTCCGGGCCTGCCCGGCGGGCAGCTTCGTCCACCGGAACATGGCCGCCTTGCTCAGGGGCGCCGGGCGCGGCGCTCCTCCTCCAGCTGAGAGATCCTCCCGAGGATGGTGCGCCTGGCACGGCCCGACTCCTCATAGAGCCGCACTGCAGCGAGTTCGGCGTCGGTAAGCCCGGCGAGCAGCGGGACAACCTGAGAGGCCGCGAGAGCGTCGTAGCCCGGGATGGCGAGCGTGCTGGCAGCCGGCGGGGCCGCTCGCCGGCTCGGCGCCGGCTCACGAGCGGCTCGGTTCGAGGTCGAAGACCGCGCGGGCGGCGGAGAGGCAGCTGGCCCCTCCGGAGCATCCCCACTCGGGTCCTCGTGACGAAGGAACCGCCGCTCGAACTCACGCCGCGCGGTGCCAACGGCGAACCTGCCGATGAGCCGGGCATTGCTCACTTGCTGGCCGGCGACCGCCCTTCCGTCCGAAACGAGGTCCGGGACGCGCTCGGCTAGGCGCACGGCCGCGCCGAGCGGCAGATAGACGCCCACCTCGAGCAGCTGCTCGAAGAGGGGCCGCCCTGACCGCCCCGGCGGCGTGGCCTCGGCCATTACACGCAGTCCCGACAGAGCATGCGCACCGAATCGGCGAGCTGGTTCTCGCTCTTCACAAGAAAGCAGGACTGACAGACGAACTCGCCGGGCTGCTTGGGGAGCACCCGAGTCGTCGTCTCGCCGCGGTCGTCGACGTCGACGGGCTCGTCCTCGTCGTCGTCCCCCTCGTCCTCGACGACGAGCCGTTCCTTCAAGATCACGTCCAGGCTGGCCTCGACGTCGTCGTCCTCGTCCTCTTCCTCTTCCTCCTCCTCCGCGCTGTCACCTTCGGCAGGCGCGCTCGGACGGGCCCGGGCAGCGGCAGGCTCCTCGGCCTGCGCGACCTCTGCCTCATCGGCGACCTCGTCGTCGGCCTCGTCGTCGGCCTCGGGAAGCTCGTCGTCGTCCTCGCCGAGGTCCTCCTCTTCGAGGTCCTCCTCAAGGTCCTCTTCGCTGAGCCCCTCGAGATCTTCCTCGTCCAGGCCCTCCGCTTCGACCTCTGCGTCCTTGTCGCTCGCCATCCCGTTCCTCGTCGCTCGCTGTGGCCCCCGGCTGGCTCGCTGGCGAATCGCCGGCGCCTCCCGGCCTCGGGGCGCGGTCACTATACGGCAAGGTCCCGCGCGCTCCGCCGCCCGGTGGTGCAACAGAGTCATCGCCTTCTACGGCGGCCAGCGCCGAGGGGATTGATGGGCGGCCCGCGAGTGGCATCTCCGCAGGACAAGCGCAGCGACGGCCCTCGCGTCGGACCGGCCCAGGAAACCTTTGGGGCCGTCCCCGGCACTCAGCCGGGGACGTTCTCTACTCGGTTCCCTGGACCCGCCCTCCGCAACTGCCCCACCTAGACCACCGGGAGCGACTGACGGAAGCTCCGATTGGTTGCCTTCGACGCGCGGGACCGCACCATTGAGGCCCGCCGGAGAGCTTCACGTCAAGGGGTGATCATCCGCCTTCGGCGGTGAGGCGGCGCTGGGCGGCGCGCTCTTCGGACTCCAGGCGGCCTAGGCCGGCGTCGGAGTGGTCCACGAAGCGCATGGCCGCGGCGATCGCTTGGTGGCCAGCGACCTCTGCGATCTGGCGGTGCATCTCTTGCACGATCGCCCGGTAGGCGGGGTGGCCCTGGGGAGTGCTGCGCAGCTCGGTGATGTGCATGGCTTCTCGCGCCGAGCAGTGCAGCGAGTACCGGATGTGAAAGCCCAGGGCCACGGCGTAGGTGGCCTGCTCGGGAAAACGCTCGACGAGCGCGGCGTGCAGCTCGCGAGAGCGCTCTTGGGACGCGGCGTAGGCGTCACCGAGCCCGGCCTCTGCGACCAGCCCGGGGATCTCGTAGCCGAGGTTGGTGCTGAGCCCCTGCCACTCGACGGTGAGCATCCGGTGACGCTGCAGGTCGCGAAAAGCGCCGTAGTCGCTCACCACGTCGAAGCGGTAGGCGGTCCGCTCGAAGGCGCGCCCCGGGCGGTGGCGGCGGTTGGAGCGCTCGCCCACGCCCGCGGCGAACAGTGCGGTCCGCTCGTCCGGTCCGAGCCGGTGCACTCGCTCGGCGAGTTCTTGCTCGGAGCAGTTCACGAAGGGATAACACAGGGCGGTGAGAACCTTCTCCTCGCCCTCGGGGTCGTAGTCGACGAGGTCGACCGACCACTGACCCGACGGCGAGCCCTCGATCCCGACGCTGCCGCCCACAGTGTCGCCGGCGGCTTGGTCTGCCAGCTCTGGCCACAACTCGGCGACGAGGCCCGCCGGGCCCTGCCGAAGCCCTGCCAGGTACTCGCTCCACACCCCGCCGCGCTCGGGGCGGTCGAGACGCGTGAGGAACGACGGGATGACCTTTCGCAGCTCGTCGACCATCAGCTCGGCGTAGCGCCGCACCTCGGGCAGCGGATGGCCGCGCATCTTCAACAGCAGCAGCTCGTAGGACTGGCCCGAGCCGTAGATGCCGACGTTCGAGAGCGAGCCTGCCGGCAGCAGGCCCCGCAGCGCGTCGAGGGCCCGCGCCCGGACCGACTGGCGGTACGCGATCGGCGAGATCGTGCCGGTCGGTGGGTGCACCCGGGTGAGGTGCTCAGACAGGCGCGGGAGCAGCTCTCCGTAGGTGTCGAACATCCGGTCCATCTCACCGACGTAGCGGGCCCCGAGCGACGACTCGAGCAGTTCGGGGTCCCGGTAGTAGCGATAGTGGCCACTCGAGAGACGGACGTCGTAAGGGATGTAGCGCGTGGACTGCTCGAGATACGACATCAGCCGTCCCCGCTCCAGCACCTTGGTGAGCACGTTGGAGGCCTGCTCGCACGCGAGGTGGACGCCGCCGAGCTGGGCCACCGAGTCGTCGCCGTAGTCGCCGAAGACCCGGGCGTAGAGCTGCTCGGCTCGGCGTAGCCCGACCGAAGCGTCCACCGAGGCGTCCCCAGTCGTGTCGAGGTCCTCGACGAACTCGTCGAGGAACAACCGGCGCAAGCTCTTCGAGGAGCGCGAGTACCGCGCAAAGAGCGCGCCCTTCACGACCTCGGGCAGGTTGACGAGGGCGAAGACCGGGCTATCCAGGTTTGTCACGTAAGGGCGGAGCACCTCCCGTTCGGAGGGCGTGAAGTGCTCACTCGCGTAGGCCACCATGCCTGGTCCAGCGTACGGGAAGCAGCGCCGCTCAACGGGGATCGTCGCCGACCTCCTCGGGCGGCCGGGGCGGCTGACCCGAGGCGGCCACCACCCCTCGCACGAGCGACTCCGCTGCCGCGCGGGCGACCTCGCCTGTGCGGCCCCGCTCGACCGTGCCGAGCTGGCGGAGCAGATCGACGAGCTGCTTCACGTTGCGCACGAAGTCGCCGCCCGACATGACCGGCTCGGGGACCGGTCCCGCCCCCCGTGCACGGCGGGGTGGCGCCAGCACCTGCTGCAGGTCGCCTCCACGGGCCCAGCGGTGCACCACACCGGCGAAGCCGAAGTCGAGGCCGCGCGTGAGCGGGAGTGCGCTCACGGCCTCGTCCTGGCGCAGCTTCTCGGCTAACAGCTCGAGCTCGGCGAAGCGGCGGGCCAGCTTGGCGTTCGGCGGATCGGCCCCCGCCACGCCGCGGCGCGACTCGTAGACGAAGGCCGACACGAGGGCCGCGAGCCCTGGGGCGTCCAGGCCGTCGAGCAGCCCGGAGCCGAGGGCCTCGGCGATCAGCAGGTCGCAGTCGTGGTAGATGCCCGCAAGGCGCTCTCCCGGCGCGGTGACCCGCCATCCGGACAGATACCCCCGGCGACCGAGCAGCGCGATGACCGCGTCCAGCTGTCGGGTGAGGGGCCGGTCGCTCAGGTACTGAGCGAAGGAGGAGCGCACCAGGCGGTAGGCATCGTCGCGCTCGAAGCGGCGGACGAGGTTGACCACCATGTTGTAGGTCGGACGGAACGACGAGCGCAGGGGGCGCGAGCGCGCCGAGGCGAGGGCCGCCACGTCCTCGAAGGTATGAAAGGGCGACCAGAGCACCGCCGCGTAGCCGAGCGCGTCGATCCCACGGCGCCCGGCTCTCCCGGTCAGCTGGGTGTACTCCCCCGGGGTCAGATCGACGTGGCCCGCCCCCGAGTACTTGGACAAAGTCTCGATCACGACCGTGCGCGCCGGCATGTTGATCCCGAGCGCGAGCGTCTCGGTGGCGAAGACCACCCTCACGAGGGCCTTGGCGAACCCCTCCTCCACGGCCTCCCGAAACGCCGGGACGAGCCCGGCGTGATGCGCCGCGATCCCCGCCTCGAGCCCCGAGAGGAACCGGTCGTAGCCGAGCACGGAGAGGTCGGCGTTCGAAAGCTTTTCGACGTGGGCCTCCGCTATGGCGCGCAAGCGTCGTCGCTGCTCGGGATCGGTCAGGCGCACCCCGGCCTCGAGACAGTGGCGCACTGCGTCGTCACACCCGCTGCGCGAGAAGACGAAGTGGATCGCCGGGAGCAGGTTCTCTTCGTTCAAGCGCTCGAGGACGTCGACGCGCCGCGGCCGGTACACCCGGGCTCGTCCGGCCGGCCGGCCCCTCTGGCCGCGCACGGTCGGGGCGCTGCGTGCGAGGCGGCGCGCCTGCTCGTCGAGCGCGAGCGCCTCGCGGTTCGGCAGCCCGTCGACGAAGGTGGGCAGCACGTGGAGCCGCTCGGCCGAACGGTCGCCCATGACGAACAGGTTCCGCAGCTCGATCGGACGCCGGTCCTCAATCACCGTCCCGGTGGCGCCCCGCACAGTTCGGATCCAGCCGGCTAGCTCCTCGGCGTTGGAGACCGTCGCGGACAGGCAGACGAGCGCCACGTTGGGCGGAGCGGAGAGGATGATCTCCTCCCACACCGCGCCGCGGTAGCGGTCCTCGAGGTAGTGCACCTCGTCGAGGACCACACACGCCAGTCCCGCCAGGTTCTCGGGCCCGGCATAGATCATGTTGCGCAGCACCTCGGTGGTCATCACCACGACGGGAGCGCCGCCGTTCACCGAGGCGTCCCCGGTGAGAAGCCCAACCTTGTCGCTGCCGTAGACGCGGGCGAAGTCCCCGTACTTCTGGTTCGAGAGGGCCTTGAGCGGGGTGGTGTAGAACGCCCGCTCCCCACCCTCAAGCGCCCGCGCCACCGCGTACTCGGCGACGAGGGTCTTGCCCGACCCGGTCGGGGCGGCAACGAGGACCGAGCGCCCGGCGTCCAGGTGGTCGAGCGCGGCGATCTGGAAGTCATCGAGGGGGAACGGATGATCCGCGAGGAAGCGCTCGCGAAGCGACGCCTGCGCTGCTGGAGAGGTCACCGCTTGAGGAGTCGCCCCACCGCAATCGACGCCTCGTAAAAGACGAGCAGAGGCACGGCCATCGCCAACATCGAGAAGGGGTCCGAACTCGGCGTGACGACTGCGGACACCACAACGATGATGATGATCGCCCACCGTCGGAAGTGGGCGAGCTTTGCCGGCGTGAGGACCCCTGCGAGCTCCAGGGCGACCAGGATCACGGGGAACTCGAAGGTCGCTCCGAAAATGCCCATCAACGCGAGGATCAGCGTCAGGTACTTCTGGGCCGTGTAGTTGGCCACGATTCCGTGCCCACCGACGCCGTTCAGGAAGCCGAGTGCGTGGGGGAAGGTCAGCCAGGCCACGTACGCGCCCACGGCGAACAGGACGAAGCTGGCGAACACGAACGGCACGGCGTAGCGCTTCTCTCGGGCCCGCAGGCCCGGTGTCACGAACTGCCACAGCTCCCACAAGATCACGGGAAGGGTCAGCGCGAGCCCCCCGTAGCCAGCTACGTCGAGGCGAATCCCGAAGGCGTCAAGGGGCCCGAGCACCTGCAGGCGGCAGTGGTTGGGCTGGACAGCGCAGTAGGGCTGCTCGAAGAAGTGCAGGATGTGGCCGTACAGCAGGTAGGCCACCACCACGGCGACCGCGAAGAAGGCCAGGCAAACGATCAGCCGGCGACGGAGCTCGCCGAGGTGCTCGAACAGTGTCATCGCATCGGGGTCCGGACGGGGACCGGTGCGACGACGTGTCAGGGTGGCCATGTGAGGGGTTCGGAGCCGGCGGTGGCGCCGGGCTCAGTTCATCGCGGGATCGTCGAAAATCACGGCCAGCTCACCGCGCGACGGCTCCGCCACCACGAGGACGCCGCCGTCGGGGGCCACAGAGCCCGGCTCGAGAATCTGGGCGCTGCGGTAACGGGTCGGCCCTCCGCTGACCGCACGTTCGAACCAGGGCGTCTCAGGCGCAACAGCCGAGCTGTGCTCGAAATCTTCCGCGCCCACCAAGTCAGCACCGTCTTCGGTGCCCCCGGGTTCCACCTCGACGTGCGCGGTCGGGGAGGCCGTCAGGTCGCGCACGA
>JAODBN010000336.1 GCA_025463965.1 Acidimicrobiaceae bacterium | reverse complement strand
AGGGCACCCGGGTGAGACGCTCTCCGTCGGCCTCGTAGCCGACGCAGACCTTCACCGACGGCAGCTCGGACAGGACGTCCAGCTTGGTGAGGGCGATCTCCGAGATCGAGTTGATGCGGATCGCGTGCCGAAGCATCACGAGATCCAGCCAGCCAGGGCGGCGGCGGCGGCCGGTGTTCGTCCCATACTCATGGCCCCGATCGACGAGCAGATCCGCGACGTCGCCCTCGAGCTCGGTCGGGAACGGTCCGGCGCCGACGCGGGTGACGTAGGCCTTGGCGATCCCGACGACCCGGGAGACGTCTCGGGGCCCGATGCCCGCTCCCACGCAGGCGCCCCCGGCGGTGGGGTTGGAGGAGGTGACGTAGGGATAGGTGCCATGGTCGAGATCGAGGAACGTCGCCTGGGCCCCCTCGAGCATCACCTCTTTACCCTCGTCGAGCGCCTCCTGGACGAGGCTCACGGTGTCACCGATCATCGGCGCCATCCGCGGGGCCAGCTCCTCGAGGTAGAGGCGAGCGATCTCCTCGCCGTCGAGTGCCAGACGATTGAAGACCTTGGCGAGGACGGCGTTCTTCTCGCGCAGGACCACGTCGAGCTTTTGGCGGAAGATCTTCTCGTCCAACAGGTCCTGGACCCGAAGTCCGATCCGCGCCGCCTTGTCGGCGTACGCCGGGCCGATCCCACGCTTGGTCGTGCCGAGCTTGTTCTTGCCGAGGCTCCGCTCGGTCGCCCGGTCCATCTCGTAGTGGTACGGCATGATCAGGTGGGCGTTGCCCGACACCACGAGCCGGCTGGTGTCGATACCCCGTGCCTCGAGAGAGTCGCACTCGGCGACGAGGACCGCCGGGTCCACGACGACGCCGTTTCCGATCACCGGGATCGTGTGGGGGTAGAGGACTCCGCTCGGCACCAGCTGGAGGGAGAAGGACTGGCCACCGACGACAATCCGGTGGCCGGCGTTGTGGCCGCCCTGGTAGCGGACCACAAGGTCCATGTCCTTAGCGAGGAGGTCGGTGAACCGACCCTTGCCCTCATCGCCCCATTGGGTTCCGACCACCACGGTCGCAGGCACCGGGATCTCCTCTGGTCGACCGACCATCGATGCTAGCCCAGCCGCCGAGGGGCCCCTCCCGCCTTGCCGGTGGCCACCGTCGCTCACGGCAGGCGCGTCGTCCGGCACAGCAGTCCCGGCGGCTCGACCGGCGGGCGGCTAGGCCCGGCGTCGCGCGAATCGCTCCACCTGACGGACCGCTGCCGACGAGCACTCGTCGGGCACACCGGGGCCGAGGCACGGAATGGATCGCTCACCGCCCGGTGTTGTTCCGTGCGAGCGCAGAGGCGGCCCACCGGTCGAGCGCCGAACGAGGAGTGCGATGGAACTCGGTGTTTACAGCTTCGGAGATCGTTCACCGGATCCCTTCACGGGGTCCCAGGTCTCGGTGGCCGACCGCCTTGCCCAGACGCTCGAGCGGATTCGCCTCGCCGACGAGCTCGGGCTCGGCTTCTACGGTCTCGGCGGGCACCACCTGGACAACTTCGCGATCTCAAGCCCCGGGACCGTGCTCGCCGCAGCCGCGAGCATCACCAAGAACATCACCTTGAGCTCGGCGGTCACGGTGTTGAGCACCGAGGACCCTGTGCGCGTCTACCAACAGTTCACGACGCTCGACCAGCTCAGCCGGGGCCGGGCCGAGCTCCTGGCCGGGCGTGGATCGTTCATCGAGTCGTTCCCGCTCTTCGGCGCCAGTCTCGAGGACTACGACGAGCTGTTCGACGAGAAGCTCCGGCTGCTTCTGGCGATCGACCGCTCCGATCCGCTCACCTGGTCCGGGCGGTTTCGGCCTCCGCTCGTCGACGCCCACATCCTTCCTCGCCCCTACGACGAGCACCTGCGCATCTCGGTCGGCACCGGTGGCAATCCCGCTTCGTCCGTTCGAACTGGGAGCTTGGGTCTTCCGATCGTCTACGCGGTGATCGGCGGGCTGCCCGAGCGGTTCGCCTCGCTCGCAGATCTCTACCGGCAAGCCGGTGTGTCCGCCGGGCACGACGCTTCGTCGCTGTCGGTCACCATGGGCGGCATCGGGCTGATCGCGCGCAACTCACAGGACGCAAAGAACGCCTTTTACCCCTACTGGCTCGAGACGATGAAGTACGGGGCGCGTGCGCGCGGATGGAGCGTCCCTTCTCGCGCCGACTACGACTCGTACGCTGCGGGGTCACGCTCGATCTTGGCGGGCAGCCCTGGCGAGATCGCCGAGCGGCTCGTGACGGTCGGCAAGCTGACCGGCGCCGCTCGTTACGCGCTCCAGATGGACTGGTCGGGTGTTCCTCACGACCTCGTCATGTCGGCGATCGAGCTGCTCGGCACTGAGGTCTTGCCGGTCGTCCAGCAGGAGTTCCGCGAAGCCGCCTGAGCTCTCCGAGACGGATCGCCGTTGGGGGTCACGGGCAACAGACCCCGGCCCGCCTGATCGATCCTGGCAAGCGCCCGGTTCACGGGTGCCGGTCAGGACGACGTGCCCGGATGCCGTTGCGCGTTCTCGACAGGCGGGCGGTCGTCGGGCTCATTGATCCGGCGCTCCGACTCGGCAGCCGATGCCACATCGACGGGATAACTGCGGTGGGCGAACAGCAGGACGAGGCCGCTGAGCGCAAGGGGCACGAGCATGATCAAAAAGGCGTCCTCGAGGCCGTGCACCTGGTGAGGAGTGCCGGCGGGCGAACTCGTGCCGCTGCCCGCTGACGCGGCGAACCCCGCGGCGCTTCCCCCGAACGCCGCGGAGAGCAGCCCGAAGACCAGTGGGGCGAACGCCTCCAGCGTCGTCTGGGCGACCGTCCGCACCGCCTCTGCACGGCCCCACAGCTGAGAGGGGACGACGTCGAGGCGTGCCGCGTCGAGCGTCGGGTTCGGGGCGGCGATCGCGGCGCCGGCAAGAAGCAGCAGCGGGATCGACGCCGGCAGGCTCGAGGTGAGGAACACCGGGACGAGGAGCACCGCGGCGACGATGTAGCCGACGACACCAATGTCTATGCGAGCCGCGATGTGGCCCCGGGCGATGAGGCGGTCCGCCCCACGGCCGGCGAGGATGACACCGGCCAACGCGCCCAGGCCCAAGATCGCGACCACCACCGTGGCGAGACCCTGGCCGATACGGAAATGCCCGCGAGCAAAGAGCAGGCCGAAGGTCTTGAGCCCGGCGAAGAAGAAGTAGCCCAGCGAAGACGCCACGACGATGGCGACGTTCGATCGCACTCTCAGCACGTAGCCGATTGCGGCTCGCAGGCTCATCGTCTCCGGGTCCATGGCGACCACGGCGGCTTCGTCGTGGTGCACGCCCTGCGCCTCGACCTGGGCGAGGATCTCGCTCCCTTCCTCGGCTGCCTCGACAGGCGACGAGCTTGCCGTCTCGGTTGGCCCTTCGCCCTCTTCGGCCTCCTCGGCGGAGATGATCTCCTCCGCGCCCTCGGGGATCCAGCTCTGGCCGCCGCGTGCAGGTTCGGGCAGGCGCCCGAGGTACCAGGCGAGCCCGATGCTCGGCAATGCCAGAATCCCGAGTGCTGGGCGCCAGCCCGCCCAGCCGGAGAGCAGCCCGGAAATGATGATGCCGAAGCCGGCACCGACGAGCTCACCCGACACGATGAGTCCGTAGATGCGGCCACGCTCACCGGCCGGGAAGAGGTCACCGGTGAGCGACGCCACCGCAGGCACCGCGCTCGCGGTCACGACGGCGAGCCCAACGCGCGTGCCGATCAGCACCCCGTAGGACGGGGAGAAGCTCCCAGCGAGCTCCGCGATTCCCCACAACACGATGGCGACGCGCAGGAGACGGATCCGGTGGGAACGGTCGACGAGAATGCCCATTGGAATGGTGGCGAGCCCGCCCGCCAGTGCGGTGACCGTCACCAGCAGCCCCAGCTCGGTGTTGGAGATGTGCAGCGCCGGTTCGAGCTGCGGGGCGACGGCACCGATCGCCCCCTGGTCTGCGCTCTGCAGGCTGATCACCGCAGCGAGGAGGAGGATTGCTCGTCGTCGAGCCGTGCCGCCCATGCGGTTGGTGAGCTGGGCGGCTCCCTGGCGCAGCTGGGAGTCAGCCCACCCGATCGAGGCCCGCCCGATGTCCGTCAAGTGAGCCTCCAGGCGCCCCGGGCAGCACGCTCGGTCCGCAACCAGATGATGCCGTCACCAGAGCTGGTTTGTCGCTCGAAGGGAACACAGCCTCGAAATGGCTGACGCCGGCGTGCGTCGCTGGCGCTCCACACGCCCGGCGTCCGGTCCTTGCGGCTGCATGTCGGCACCGCTTGGTGGGCAGCGAGAGGAGCGACCGCCATCGTGCGCTCGACCCTAGAGCGGCCCGGGGCGCAGCCGTCGGTTCCCGTTCCGAGAACACTTACCCTGGCAGCCTGCTGCGTGGAGATTGGGCTTGATTGCCCGGGTCGAACCAGCCGCTTGCCGACCTCGGGAACCGGCGGACCACCCATTTCGACGCGCCTAGGATATGGTCGAGAAGAGCGGTTCTCCCTGGTCAGAGGATTGAGACCACGATCAGACTGCTCTCTGGCCCGGGTAGCTCAGAGGTAGAGCAGCGCACTCGTAATGCGCAGGTCGTGGGTTCGATTCCCACCTCGGGCTCCCCAAAAGGCCAGCTAGAGCGTCATATGTGGCCTACAGGTATATCGAAGTTGGCTCACTCGGTTGGCGCGTTATACCTGCCGTTATACATGCGATTCCGTCTGCGACTCCGGTTCGTGCTTGACGCCGCGACGGCGGTGGCTGCCCGACGCCTCCCGGCGCGGTTCCGGTACCTGGCGACACTTGCTCCGGTAGCTGTCCGGCGCCCTAACGGATGCGATGAGCTCAAGAGCCCGGTCGGTCATCACACGCGGTAGGGCACCGTCGCCCACACCCGTCCGCAGTAATCCGCGGACACCTATCCGCCTGGCAATCCGACCAGGAGTCCGCGAACACCCAAGGCGAGATACCTGTAGTTCGTCACCGACGGGCTGAAGCCGTGACTGAGTGATCTTGAAGGAAGGGTGTCTACCCCGGGCTGTTTCTGGATGCAGCGATCTACCGGACTCGAACCCGCGACTGTCACGTAGTGCGCCACCGAAAGTCGGGGAAGTCGGACCTCGACTACGCGGACACTTTCAGGACGATTTGACCCTGCTGCAGCTCAAGCTGGGACTGGCATCGGCGGCGAGTAGGAGTCAGTTGCACGGGATGCGCCACGGCTGTCCTCCGTGGCTTCAGCGAACGACCTCGAAGGAGTTCGCGAACTGCAGGAACCTCTCCAAGGAGCACCCACTTGTGGACACCGCCCGCTGAGAGGAGCCCCGATCAACGGTCAGGCTCCCGCTCTGTGTGCCACACGCAGTGAGCCAGGTGGCCCTCGTCGAATCAACGGTGAAGGTCTCCGCCACAACGCTGCCGTAGTCGTGTCGGCTGTAACAGGCTCCGCTGAGCGGCGCGTAGGCAACCCAGCGACAAGGTGTGTTCTCTGCCCGACACAGCGTCGATGCTGCTGCAATCTCCTGCCGGAGCGTCGGGGGCCTCCCTCGACGAATGAGGAGTCCGACGGACTCGGAGGTCCCGCCGGATCGGGCTGTGTAGACGATCTCTCGATTAGTCCCTTCCAGGACCGAGGACGAGCGGGGCACGGTGATGAACGCGGCAACGAAGCGATGCCCCGGGGGTCCGTAGACGGTTGGTCCGTTCGCCGCCTCAACCCCGACTCCGAGACCGATCGCGATCAGTACCGCGGCCATCAGGAACGCGAAGGCCCTCACGGGGTTCAGATTAGGTCGCCACGTTCCGGGTGGACTCGGTCGGTCACGTCGAGCTAATGACTACCCCGCAGCTGTAGTTGCAGTCAGGGCGGCAACGAAATGACACGCCGAAGGCCTGGATGTGCGACCTTGTGATGACCCTGGCCGCCGCAGCTCGAGTCCAGAGCCGGCTAGCAAGGTGCAACGTCCGACCGGGCGACGCCTAGCACAGCACGTGTATTACTGCTGGCGCATCTGGGCAGAACCGTTGTGGCTGAGCTGACGGCGCCGGTCACCTGTGAGATCGCAACGCGGCAAAGGGATCTCTTCATTGAACGTCCTTCGAAGCCTTAAGACGCCACTCATGGCAGGGATAGCTGTTATTGGCTCGGTATGCGTTGTAGTGATCTGCTATGACCTGATAGTCGGTCGGGCGATCCCTTGGCCAGTGTCACTCACCGCAGTCGGCGCTATCGTATTGGGCGCAGGCTTCGTCTGTACGTTTTGGACTGTACGGACCTATACTCAGCGACCGAGTCGGGAGTTATCCGAGTCGAGCGGAACAGGTCAGCGGTGGCCACGCTGGCTGCATTCGGCGCTGCTGTTGCTGGCGGTACTCCCGATTGCTCAGGGGATTCAAGCAGCGAGCATCGGACCCGCCCATTTTGGGACAGAAGAGCAAGCTACGCAACGTTGCAAGTGGCCGTTGGTGAACCACGACGTGGTGATGTGCGTGAGCCATGCAACATATCTTGCGGCAGGTGCGGGCCTCCAGCGTTTCCTGTTCCGGGTTGCACTGTTCGTCTGCGTAGGGGAGTTAATAGCGCTTGGGCAGGGAATACCGAAGCGCTCCGAACGCTGGGCCCCTCCCGCTTGACGCCTTCCTGAGCTCGCTCGGAGCACTCGCCCCTTAAGCAGTTCCAGATCAGCGCACCGAATACGGGGCTGAGCTCTACACGCCCTGGCGAGGGATTGACGGATCTAATCGTCACCCTGCTTTCGTTCGCTCAGGTCGAGGCACGCATTAGGCGTGCGCGACCGGGCATAGCGCTTCGAGGAGTCGGCGACGGCCAGCGTCCGAGAAGACGCGCTCGGTGCTAAGTGCTCCGGAGAGTGCAAAGACCTTGCATGCCGTCACCCCGACAACCGCAGCAAGATGCCGTTGAGCGGTCTTGGAATCGGATTGCTGACGATCTACTCACCACGACGAGCCTCACTCTCAAGCTCGCTATCTATCCTCTGACAGATGGTGGCTGCGACCACCCGAATGATCGCTCAGGGACCGCCGACGCTCGGCGTCGATGGGAACGAGCTCGTGGTGGCCGCCGGTGACAACCTCCTCGAGTACCAAGTCCGCGGTTAGGGTTTATCGATGCAACCGACTTCGCAAGACCGCGTGCAGGGAACCGGCGGGTTGCTGAAACGGCAATGGGGTCCGGGAGGCTGGGCGTTGTTGTCCCTGTTCTGGCTCAGCGTTCTTGTTGTGTGCCTCGTCGAGGGCAAGCACGACTTCATCTTGATGTCCGCGCTATTCGCCGGAGTGGGAGCGATTCGAGCAGGAATGGCGCTGAGAAAGAAGTTCGGAGCTGAAACACTCACGAAGCAGTGAGTGGCGAATGCCATTAGCGCAATCCAAACCAATCGTCAGGCAACTTCTTGCCGGGGTGACAACGATTGTGTGTGGGGTGGTTGTCGGTCTTGTCCTTCCGGGAGGCACCAGGACATTCGGCGTGGTGACGTCTAGCACTGCCCGCTGGACTGATCCCTCGGGGACTTTCCAGGTCGCATTGCCTGGCAGCCCAGTCATCCAGCACCGAACTGTCAACTTCGGCGGAGTCCCCGTCGAGGCCACCGCCTACCTCGCTCAGAGTGGGGCTGGTCTTGACTACGGCGTCACGCAGTTTGACCTGTCGCCACTCGCCAGTAGCTCGCACCCTGCAGCGACTCTGGGTGCTTTCGGCGTCGAGAACTACAACGTCTCCTCCGTCTCTCCGAATGCCTTGGCCGTTACGACGTTTCATCAGGGTCAGCCGATGGTCCAGGTCACCGCAACGCTCACGGGTTCGACAGCCGTAGCGGAAGCGCAACAGCTGGGCCTAAATCCGCAATCAGGCCCCTTTGGCTCCGACAGTATCCATTTGAGCGAGTGGCTCACAGCCGATGGCCCACTCCTTATCGGCGTGCAGGTCATCTCGACGGTTCCCAACCCTCCAGGTGAGGCGACCTTCCTTAAGTCGTTCCGCTTGATCCATCCACCGGCCCCCGCGCCAAGCGGCCTCGGGCCGATGTTCAAACATTCCTGACCGTTCCCCGACTTCTGGGTATGCGCATGACCTGGCGTGACGCGGAATGTCGCGGCTGTGCGGTCGTGGTGATCTATTCCGAGTTCCAGTTCTGAGTTCTCAAGGTTCGGTCCAGTTGCTTTGATTGAAGCTGTCCAGCAAGCGCCGTCCGCGGTTCGGATTGAGGTGATCGACCCAGGCAATTCGGCCCCTCACGTGGTCGGCGAAGTGTGGCTGGTCGGCTCGGTTCTGGCTTTGTGGCCCGTTCATTTGGGCGTTGTGCAAGAGCGCTTTCAAGTCTTCGTAGTGGCGACGATCGACGTTGAGTCGTTCGTTGACGAGTATCCCGGCGAGACGTTGGCGCTCGCCTCGCCGCCGGACCGTCGTCTTCATTGCGTTGATGCGAAAACCTTCCTTGGCTGTGATCGTCCCGACCAAATCGAGGAAATGTGCTACCTCTCGTCGCGAACGATGTGCTGGTGACGAGAAGGCCAGGTCATCCGCGTAGCGGGAGTAGTGAAGTCCGAGACTGTCGGCAAGCCCGCTCAGCCGGCGGTCA
>JAODBN010000314.1 GCA_025463965.1 Acidimicrobiaceae bacterium | reverse complement strand
CTGCTCGAGAAGGCTGCGGTCTATGGGGCGCTCGCCGTCGCTCTTCGAAGTGCCCGCAACATCGTCGCCCAGCTCGGACGCCGTGGCGACT
This sequence comes from Acidimicrobiaceae bacterium, assembly GCA_025463965.1. Taxonomy (GTDB): domain Bacteria; phylum Actinomycetota; class Acidimicrobiia; order Acidimicrobiales; family Bog-793; genus JAODBN01. The sequence goes on along the minus strand of JAODBN010000314.1, from coordinate 3,354 downwards.
GACCACGACCGGCTGACCGGAGTCAGCGCCCCGATTCACGCGATGGAAACACAGGGTCCTCCCTTTTTGACCCTCCAGCAGGCAAGCTGAGACGGTGTGGATCCGGGTCGGCTGCGAATTCGAGTTTCGAACCGCGGCACCGAACCCATCGCTCTGGCAGATTCGAGCGCGCCAGGACGGCGCCCATCGCGTCCTTGAAGAGGAATGGAGCGCCCCAAGCGAGGCCAGCTGGTACCTCGACGCCTACGGCAACGTGTGCGACCGGCTCATGCTTCCCGAGGGACTGTCGAGCTTGCGCTACGACGCCCTTGCCGAGGTTCCCGACGAGCCTGACCCGACCGACCCCTCCGCAACGATCTCGAGGATCGAAGATCTGCCCGACGACGCCTTCCTCTATCTCTTACCGAGCCGCTACTGCCTGCCCGAGCTTCTCCGAGACGACGCCTGGGAGCTCTTCGGCTCCACCAAACCAAATTGGGAGCGAGTCGACGCCGTCTCAGACTGGATCCACGAGAACGTCACCTATTTGGGGGGAACGAGCACCCCTTCCACGACGGCACTGGACGTCTTCCAATCACGTGAAGGTGTCTGCCGGGACTTCACCCAGCTGGGGATCAGCTTCTGCCGGGCGCTCAACATTCCGGCGCGGTATGTAGCCGGATACCTGCCCGATATCGCGGTCGAGCCACCCCAGATCCCGATGGACTTCTGCTCCTGGTTCGAGGCGTGGCTCGACGGGAGGTGGTGGACCTTCGACCCCCGCAACAACGAACCGCGCATCGGGCGCGTCGTAATCGCCAGGGGCAGAGACGCGCTCGACGCGGCAATGGTGACCACCTGGGGGGCGGTCGAGCTCCTCCAGATGACCGTCTGGGCCGACGAGGCGACAAATGTTGTGTGAGTCGGCGCCCAGCATCGACGCAGCGCTGCTGCTCGAGCAGCATTTCCGTTACTCCTACGACCGACCGATTCGAAAGCTGCGCCACCGGCTCGTCGTCATTCCGCGTGCCGTGCACGGTGCCCAGGTGCGTGGTGATTTCGGCGTCTCGGTGTCGGAGGGTGACGCCAAGGTGACCGTCGAACTCGACGGGTTCGCCAACTGTGTCGCCCACGTCGAGGTCGACGCCGTCTCGAGCGAGATCGAGTTCTCCGTCTGGGCAACCGTGGTGCGCCGCGTGGCCTGCCCGAACGCGGAGCCAGCATCCCTCATCGATGACCCACGTTTGGTCGCCTCGACACCGCTCACGGCTGCGAACGCCGAGATCGCGGAGATGGGCCGGCGCTTTGCCGCAGGCGGTGAACCGCCCGTTGCCATCGCCGAGATGGCCTGTCATTGGTCGAGCCGGGCGATCTCCTACGGATTCGGCGCCACCGACGTGCACACCTCGGCCGCGGCGGCGCTCGCTGAGGCACCGGTGTCTGCCAGGACTATGCGCACCTCATGCTGGCGGTGTGCCGGGCGGCTGGGCTCTCTGCCCGATATGTCTCTGGCCACCTCACCGGAGAGGGCGCCTCCCACGCCTGGGTCGAGGTCCTGGAACACGCATCCACGGGCGCGGTGAGGGCGGTTGGATTCGATCCAACCCATGACCGCCGGGTCGACCTGCGCTATCTGACCATCGCCGTTGGACGGGACTACTCCGATGTTGCGCCGACATCGGGAACGTTCCGCGGACCAGCTCGGGGCGAGCTGCAGGCCCGCAAGGTGGTGCGGGCGATTCCAGCGGAGGACCGTGGACTCACCGCCTTCGTTGGGACGATCTCACCACAACCCCTTTAGTTGAGGAGGGCCTCGTCGTCGCCGGAAGCCGGCGAGCCCGGTGGAGCCACGGGGAGTCGAACCCCGGTCCCCGCCGTGCAAGGGCGGTGCTCTACCCCTGAGCTATGGCCCCGTCTCTGCGCCGTGTCTGATCCTCGGCGCGGGGAACGATTAGTGGGTGCCCACCGCAGCGCGCACCGACTCCCGCAGTGAGCGCATCGTAGCGAGAACCGCAGTCGGCTCATAACCGCAGTGCGCCATGCAGTTGTCACACCGTGGGTCGTTGCCCCGCCCGTATTTGCTCCAGTCGGTCGTCTCGAGGAGCTCCTTGTAGGTCGCGGTGTAACCGTCACCCATCAGGTAGCAGGGGCGCTGCCAGCCGAAGATCGAGTAGCTCGGAATCCCCCACGGAGTGCACTGGTAGTCGACCTTGCCCTCGAGGAAGTCAAGGAACAACGGGGTGTGGTTGATCCGCCACTTTTTCCGATGCCCGTCGGCGAAGGCCTCCTTGAACAGCTCTTGGGTCTGGCGGACACCGAGGAAGTGCTCTTGGTCCGGTGCCTTCTCATAGGCGTAGGCCGGCGAGATCATCATGGCGTCGACCTTCAGGTCGTCGTTCAGGAAATCGAGCACCGAGCGGATCGTCTTCGGTGAGTCATTGGTGAAGAAGGTGGAGTTGGTAGTGACCCGAAAGCCAGCCTTTTTCGCCGCGCGGATGGCGGCGACGGCCTCGTCGAAGACGCCTTCGCGATCGACTGCCGCGTCGTGACGGTCCTTCAGGCCGTCAAGGTGCACCACCCACGAAAAGTAGGGCGACGGCTTGAACCGCTCCAGCTTGCGCTGCAACAAAACGGCGTTCGTGCAGAGATAGACGAAGCGCTTGCGGGCGATCAGCCCGGTCACGATCTCCTCGATCTGGGGGTGGAGAAGGGGCTCACCGCCGGCGATCGAGACCATCGGGGCACCGCTCTCCTCGATCGCGGCGAAGGCGTCTTCGGGGGTGAGCCGGCGGCGGAGCACCTCGGTCGGGTACTGGATCTTTCCGCAGCCGGGACAGGCCAGGTTGCAGACGAACAGCGGCTCGAGCTCCACGATGAGCGGATACTTCTCGGTCCGGGTCAGCCGCTTGTGCATGAGATAGCTCGCCATGCGCAGGTTCTGACGGAGGGGTATCGACATTACGGTTCTCCAACTTCCTCGAGAGGATGTTCATAGACGGCTTCGGGAGTCCAATGCGCAAGGGCACGGCTCGCGACGACGAGTGATCGGAAGGCCTTGCGAGCCGCCAGCGGGGTGGCGAAGGATCGCAGCTCACGGCCGGGGACATCGAGCACGGTACGCACGACAGCGAAGGGATGCCGTCGGGCGAGCGGCGCGCACCAGAGCGACTCCATGTCGACGGCCAGCGCACCGGCTCGAGCCGCGTGTGCCCGCGCCGGAGCGCCGCTCACGATGGCGGGTGCGGAGACGATCGTGCCGATGCGGACGCGGAGCCCGGCGCTCTCGAGTAGTTCGGCAACCCCCGACGCACCGGTGAGCTCGACGATTTCGTCGGTCTCGGTCGAGCCGATCGAACTGGCGACCAAGACATCACC
>JAODBN010000288.1 GCA_025463965.1 Acidimicrobiaceae bacterium | reverse complement strand
GTCCATGCGAGCCGCGTCGATCAGCTCGCGCGGCACCGACACCTCCGTGAAGGTGCGCATCAGGTACACCCCGACCGGGCTGACCATGCAGGGGAGCACCATCCCCCAGATCGAGTTGATCAGGCCGACCTTGGCGTAGACGAGGTAGAGCGGCAGCGCCACCGCGGTGATCGGCACGAGCAGCGTGGACAGGATCAGGTAGAAGAGGGCGTTCGCACCGCGAAAGCGATAGCGGGCGAACCCGTAGCCGGCGAGCGAGCACAACACCGTCGCCCCGACCCCGCCGAGCACGGCGTAGAGCGCCGTGTTGCCCATCCACCGCAGGTAGACCCCGGCGCCGCTGACCGAGTGCATCAGCAGTGACAGGTTGTGGAACAGCACGAAGGGCCGCGAGAACCAGAACCCGAAGGTGCCGTACACATTGGCCTGGGTCTTGCTGGCATTGACCACGATCCAGGCGAGCGGCGCCAGGATGAACAAGGCGAACAGGACGGCGCACGCCGTCAGCAAGGTGACGGTGCCGCGCCGCAGCCCGTAGAGGGAGATGGGCACCGCTGCGGCGAGGTCGGCCTCGCGCCTCGCCCGGCGGCGTGCCGCGCCGTTTTGTCTGCGACGAGAGAGGCGACCGACCTCGGCGTCTGCGGACGGGGACGGCGGTCGTGGAGGGGTGGCCTCGAGCACGGTGTCGCGGAGCGCGCTCATGCGAGCTCTCCCCGGCGCCGACGCCACAGCAACGAGCCGACCGAGATCAACCCGATGACGAGACCGAGCACGACTGCGGCCGCTGCGCCGAGGCCGTATTCGTTGCTCCCGATGGCGGTGTTGTAGACGTACAGCGTCGGGGTGAAGGCGAACGAGACCGCCTGCGGCTGGAAGGCGGACAGGATCGAGGGCTCTGTGAACAGCTGGAGCGCCCCGACCAGGTTGAGGAACAAGAGCATCACGATGGCCGGGCTGACCATCGGCAGCTTGACCCGGAGGATCACCCGGGAAAAGGACGCGCCGTCGATGACCGCGGCCTCGACGACCTCGCGTGGGACCGCCTTCAAGGCGGTGTAGAGGATCGTCATGTTGTAGCCGGTCCACTCCCAAACGACGATCAAGATGATGGTCGCCAAGATGAGCTTCGAGGAGAAGTAGTTGGTCCCAGCGAACCCGACCGCTCCGGCCAGGCGGGTGTAGGGCCCGAACTGGGGCAGCAGCAGGAACGACCACATGAGCGCCGCGACCACGGCGGGGACGGCGAAGGGGATGAAGAAGACGAGCCGGAAGAACCGGCCGAACTTGGCCACGCCGAGGTCGAAGATGGCGGCGAAGAAGGCCGCCAGCCCGATCGTGACGGGCACCTGGATCACCGCGAAGAGCGCCACGCGCCGCACCCCGGCCCAAAAGTCGCTCGACGCGAGGACCTGTCGGTAGTTGGCGAGACCCGAGAAGCTGGTCCCGCCGATCAGCTTGGTCGTGAACAAGCTCGTGTAGAGGGCGTAACCGAGCGGCACGAACATGAAGAGCGTGAGCACGACAAGGAACGGCGCCACGAACCAGCGCCCGTGGCGCTCTCGGCGGTCACGCCGTGCCCTGCGCCCGATCGGGCCCGAGGTCGCCGCCCTCGTCGCAGGTGCGGCGCTTCGGAGGCTGCCCACCCCGACTGACGTCCCGATCACGACTCTCCTCTAGGTCCTACGCGCCTTCGGCCACGGCCCGGCGCCCCCCGGGAGGCGAGTCCTCCCGGGCGGCGCCGGCGTGACCGGCGTCAGCTCACAGGCTGACGTTGAACCCCTGCGCCTTGGCGTACTTCACCAAGTCGTTCTGCATCGTCTTGAATGCGGCCGGGAGCGACTCGGACCCGTTCGCCACGCCGGCGAAGGCCGTCGGCCAGATCGTGTTCACGTAGTTCATGATCGGCGGCCACTCCGGAGAGACCATGTGCTTGGCCGCCTGGGCGAAGACCCCCTGGAAGTGCTGGCTCTTCGAGATCGGCAGCGTGGTCGACAGGAACGAGTTGCTGTCGAGGACGGGCTTGTAACCAGGGTAGGCCCCGGCGATCGGCCCGCTCAGGATCTTCCAGGACGCAGCCGTGCCCCCGAACCACTCGGCGAACTCGGCGGCCTGCTTGGGGTGCTTGCTCGAGGCGAGCACCGCGATGGTCGAGCCGCCCCAGTTGCCGGACTGCACCGTGCCGGAGGAGGTCGTCGGCATGGGCGCCGCTCTCCACGAGCCGATCGTGTTCTTGATCGACAGCTGCATCCCGACCGGGCCCCACGCCGGCGAGAAGCGCGAGGCGTCCGTCCCGCTGTCCCACGCCGTCCACTGGGCCGGCGAGAAGTCGACGGTGCTGTTGGCCTCGCCGGAGCCGATCAGCTTCTGCCAGAAGTTCGCGAAGGCCGTCTCGCTCTTTCCGGTGAAGGAGATCGTCAGCTTGGAGCCGCCGTTCCACTTGAAGGGAAACGCCCCGTACTGCTGCATCATCGCCAGCACGGGCTGGGAGTCGGCCCAGTCGAGGGTCCCGAGGTAGGCACCGGGGTCGTCCTTTTTCAAGGTGGCGGCGTCGGTGGCGTACTGCGCCCAGGTCTTCGGGACCGAGATGCCGTACTTCGCCAGCATGGTGGAGTTGTAGTAGAAGGCGAGCGGCCCGACGTCGACCGGCATCGCGTAGACGCCCGATCCCTGGCTGACCTGCGACCAGGCGACCGCGACCTCGTTCTTCCGGTAGGCGTTCACGCCGTAGGGAACGAGGTTGGCGAGCGTGTGGGTGATCTCGAAGGACGGGAGCACGAAGTACTCGATCTCCGCCACGTCCGGGGCCCCGCTGCCCGCCTTCTCGGCGTCTTGGATCTTGGTGTACTCCGCCGTCGTGGCCCCGTCGTTCTCGAGGACGACGCAGACGTCGGAGTGGGTCTTGTTGAACTCGTCGACCGCCAGGTTGTAGCCGGCGGCCCATCCCCACATCGTCAGCTTGACCGCGCCCTTCTTGCATGAGGTGCCACTCGCCTTGGACACCGCCGGGCGAAGCGACTTGCTCGCCGCGGGCGACGCCCCGGCCGTGCCGTAAGCGGCGGCACCCGTGAGCGCCAACGCTCCCACCGACAACGCGCCGACCCGGGCGGCCACCGAGCGACGGCTGGCTCCCCCGCGCCCGCGCACATCCAGTCTCGATCTCATCTGAGCCCGTCCCCTCCCCTGTCTCTGCGGCTCGACCGGCCAGCCCCTCTCGGGCCGCACGTCCGGCACGGGCTCGGACCGTGTCCTGTCAGGACGTCGGTCGTCTCCCCCGAACCGTTCGCTGCCACTGCGCCGGGCGGGTGCCGGATGCCGGTCCCGCTCCGTCAGTTTGCATCGGTGCAGAGATCGATGCAAGTACCCGGCTGAGGTAGCGTAGGCCGACCTTCAGGGGGAGTCGAGTCGGGTGGCGGTGACGATCTACGACGTTGCACGGCACGCCGGGGTGTCCCCGCGCACGGTGTCGAACGTGGTCAACGACTATCCGTTCGTGGCGACCGAGACCCGCCGGCGCGTGCAGGCCTCCATCGACGAGCTCGGCTACCGCCCGAACCTGATGGCCCGCAACCTGCGCCGGGGGCGAACCGGGATGATCGCGCTGGCGGTCCCCGAGCTGGCGGTCCCCTACTTCTCCGAGCTGAGCGGGGCGATCATGGACGAGGTCGCCAAGCGCTCGTACACGGTGATCATCGAGCAGACCGACGGGGATCCCGACAAGGAGCGAAAGCTTCTGCAAGACCGCGAGCGCTCGCACCTGTTCGACGGGCTGATCTTCAGCCCGCTCGGCCTCGGGGCTGCCGAGCTCGCCGAGACCTCCGGCAAGACCCCGGTGGTGCTGCTCGGAGAGCGGGTGAACGAAGGCCCCTTCGACCACGTGACGATCGACAACGTGGCGGCCGCGCGCGCTGCGGTCGAGCACCTCGTCGCTCTCGGCGCCCGCCGGATCGCGGCGATCGGCGACCAGCCCTACGAGACGGGCGAGACCGCCCAGTTCCGGACCCAGGGATATCGCCAGGCGCTGGCCGAGGCGGGGATCGCGGAGGATCCGGCGCTCGTCGTCCCGACGGCCAGCTTCCATCGCGACGCCGGCGCCCTGGCGATGCGCGACCTGCTCGCGCTTGCCGAGCCGCCCGACGCGGTCTTCTGTTACAACGACCTGCTGGCGGTCGGTGCGATCCGGGTGCTGCTGCAGGCGGGGTGCCGAGTGCCCGACGACGTGGCCGTGATCGGTTTCGACGACGCCGAAGAGGGCCGCTACTCGACCCCAACGCTGTCGACGATGGCACCGGACAAGGCGGAGATCGCCGCGCTGGCGGTCGAGCAGCTCTTCCGTCGCCTCGAGGGCGACACGACCGAGCCGGTGGTCCTCCAGGCGCCGTTCGGCCTCGTCGTACGCGAGAGCACCGCCGGCATCCAAGCGCGAGAAGAGCTCGCCGCGCGCACCTAGGCCGCTTTCCGCTGCGTCGCCTGTGCCGAGATCGCTGTGGACGGCGGGCACCGCCTCGGCGATCGGCGACGCGCCTCGTCTCTCTAAGCCCGCGATTTACCCGCTAGAGCGGAACCGGGGGGCGACCTCACGGGCGAACAGCTCGAGGGAGCCACGCTCGAAGGGTGGTCCCAGGGCGAAGATGAGATGAGTTATTCCGACGTCGAGGTACGCCTGGACCTGGTCCGCGACCTCGTCAGGCGTGCCGAGCAGCCAAAGGGCGCGATCCTGCTCGAGCGTCTTTCCGTGGCTCGCAGCGACACGGAGAGCGAGCTCCTCCGCCTCGGTGCTCGTGGCGGCCACCGCCAGTTGAGGATGAACCGAATACTCGATCTCGGCCGGGTCGCGTGCCAGCTCGGCGCAGAAGCCGCGTATCGCTTCGATGCGCTCGGCACAGAAGTCCGGCGAGCCGATCCCGTTCCAGGAATCGGCGTGCTTGGCGGTCAGGCGAAGGGTGCCCGGCCGTCCACCGCCGATCATGATCGGGGGGTATGGAGCCTGCACCGGCTTCGGCTCGCAGGGGGCTTCGACGACCGAGTAGTACCGGCCCTCGAACGTCGTCCGTTTCTGGGTCCAAAGGGACCGGATAATGCCGAGTGCCTCGTCCAGCCTGCGCAGCCGCTCCCCCGCCGAGGGGAACGGCAGCCCGTAGGCCCGAAACTCACGTTCGGCCCAGGCGGGTCCCAACGTGAACTCGAGCCGACCACCGCTCAGGTGGTCGATCGTCACGGCCGCCTTCGCCAGCGTCGCCGGATCCCGGTACAGGACCCCGTTGCAGAGCGACCCCACGCGGATGCGTTCCGTCATCGCCGCCATGGCAGCGAGGGTGGTCATGGTCTCGAACGCGGGACCGTCGTCCGGGCCGTCATAGGGCAGAAGGTGGTCGAACGTGTACACCGTGTCGAAGCCGAGCTCCTCAACCATGTGCAGAGCGCGGACAAATTCCTGCCAGGTCGTGCGCTGCGCCTGGAGCTGAATCCCGAAGCGAACGGGCCGCGTCGCCACCATTGCCTCCTCGACCTTTCCCCCGGGCGCGAGTACCGAGACGTGCTCAGCGGTGAGCCCTCGCGCGGCCTTTCATGTTAGGTAGGTTGTTGACTGTTTGCAATCGGCCCCGGCGAACCAAACCCGGCCGAGGCGGGCTCCACGTGAAGAGGACCGAACCGAGGGATGTAGCTCGACACGTCGGGTGACGGCCCGGGACTGACCCACTCCCGACCGCGGAGCCCCGCAGCGTCCGATGAGAGACTTCGGCAGTGAACCAGATCCACGACCCGGACCGACGCGGATTCTCCTCGGACAACAGTGCAGCTGTGCATCCCGAGGTGATGGAAGCACTCCTCGCCGCCAACGGCGGCCACCTTCCCGCCTACGGCGCCGACCCCTACACCGAGCGGCTCCAGGAGGTGATCGAACAGCGCTTCGGCCCGGGCGCTCGGGCCTATCCCGTCTTCAACGGGACCGGAGCGAATGTCATCGCGCTCCGCTCGATGCTGCCCGCCTGGGGAGCGGTCGTCTGCGCCGAGTCGGCGCACGTCAACACCGACGAGAACGCGGCACCCGAGCGGATCGGGGGCATCAAGCTGTGGACCGTTCCGGCTCCCGACGGCAAGCTGACGCCCGAGCTCGTCGACCGCCAGGCGTGGGGGTGGGGCAACGAGCACCGTGCCCAGCCGCTCGCGATCTCCCTCACCCAGTCGAGCGAGCTCGGGACCGTCTACTCCCTCGAGGAGCTCTCCGTGCTCGCCGCGCACGCACACGGGCTCGGCATGGCGGTGCACGTGGACGGGGCGAGGCTCGCCAACGCGGCCGCCGCGCTCGAGGTCTCGTTGCAGGAGCTCACCACCGCGGTGGGGATCGACGTCGTCTCCTTCGGGGGCACGAAGAACGGGCTCATGTTCGGCGAGGCCGTGGTGGTCCTCGACCCCTCGGTGGTGAGCGGGATGGAGTACCTGCGCAAGATGTCGATGCAGCTCGCCTCGAAGATGCGCTTCGTCTCCGCCCAGCTGCTCGCGCTGTTGGAGGGCGACCTGTGGCTGTCCTCGGCGCGTCACGCCAACGAGATGGCACGGCGTCTTCGAGCGGGCGCCGAGGAGCTTCCGGAGATCCGCTTCACCCAAGCGACCGAGGCGAACGCCCTGTTCGCCGTGCTGCCGCCCGGCGTCGCTGACGAGGTCCGCCAGCGATACCGCTTCTACGACTGGGACTCGCGCTCGGGTGAGGTGCGCTGGATGTGCTCGTGGGACACCACCGAGGACGACGTCGACGGGTTCTTGAAGGCCCTCGCCGAGGCACTCGGCAACCGGGCGGCGAGCTAGCTCGGAGTCCCGAGCAGTCGGGGCTCGAGGCGCTCCTCGGAGACCTCGCCGCCGGTGGCGCTCACGAAGTAGGCGGCTTTGCCGGGGACCTCGGACACGACCTCGACGAGGCGCGTGCCCTCGTAGCGAAGGCCCACCCCGTCGTCGGTGGCATAGGAGTCCGGGAGCGTCCCGTCCGCCACGAGGGAGTGCAGAAGGGGCCGCCGGCGCTCCTCGGAGTCGTAGTGCACCCCGTTGCCGTACGGGAGGAGGCCAAGCGCGTCGGTCACCGGCTCGAGCTGGGGACCGAAGGAGTCCGTGGTGCCGCCGACGTGCCAGCAGAGCGATCCGGCCGAGACCCCCGCCAACACCACGCCGGCCTCCCAGACCTCGCGCATGGCGACGTCGAGGCCGTGCAGGCGCCACAGCGCCAGAAGATTGGCCACGCTGCCACCACCGACCCAGAGCGCGTCGTGCTCGCCGAGAAAGCCCGAGAGGTCTGACGTCGGCGGCATGGGGAACAGGTTGAGGCAGCTGAAGCCGACCCCGCTCGCCGCCGCGGCCTCGGCCATCTGGGCGTTCCACCACCGGTCGTCCCCCCCGGCGGTCCCGACGTAGCAAAGGCGCGGAGCGCGTCCTGCCACGCCGGACAGCTCGAGGGCGTGGTGGACGAGCGGGCCGAGGCCGTAGCGCGTGCGCTCACCGCGAACGAGGCCGCCGGAAGTGGCGAGGATCGTTGGGGGCGTGGCGGGCATCGTTCGCTGGGCGCTTGCTAGGAGCGCCCGACGGCTCCGGAGCTGGCGTGCAGTTGCTCGATCCAGCGCCAGGCCTCGTTCACCATCAGCGCAAGCTCCTCTTCGGTGCCGACGTTCAAGATCACGAAGTCCGCCGCCCGCAGCCGCTCGCCGCGCTCGGCCTGCGCCGCCATGCGGGCACGCACCGCCGCGGGCTCCATCCCCCGGTCCGAGACCAAGCGCTCGAGACAGAGCTCCTCGGGGGCGTCGACTACCAACACGCCGTCGAGGCGGTAGCAGTCGCGCCCGCCGGTCTCGACCAGCAGCGGAACCTCGAGCACGGCGACCACTCCCTCGGCCTCGGCCCTCGCCGCGCCCGCCGTGAGCGCCTCGCGCACAAGGGGGTGGACGATCGACTCCAGCTCGGCACGAGCGAGCGGATCGCCGAAGACCAGCTCCGCGAGTCGCTGGCGGTCGATCCCGCCGTCGGCACCCCGGTACTCCTCGCCGAACGCCGCGAGCGCCGCGGCTTCACCCGCAGATCCCGGGTCGAGCGCGCGGCGCGCGTGCTCGTCGGCGTCGAGCACGCTCGCGCCCCGCTCGGCCAACAGCGCCGTGACGGAGGACTTCCCCGAACCGATCCCCCCGGTGCAGCCGATCACGGTCATGTCGGCCGCCGGGGTGGGGGCGTCAGGACTCGTCGGTGACGCCGCTCGGTGCGCCCTCGGCGGCCTCTTCGGCCGCCACGGCGTTCTCGTCGACGACGGGCTCGGGCTCACGTGCAGCCGCGGCCTCAGGAGCGGCGCTGGCCTCAGGAGCGGCGCTGGCCTCAGGAGCAGCCTGCTCGCCATCTGCTGCCGGTTCGCCATCTGCTGCCGGTTCGCCGCCAGCCGCCACCGGGGCCTCGGCGTAGTCGGCCCAGGCCGCCTGCGCCTCGGTCTCGGGGGTGAACTCCACGGCCGAGTAGTCGAAGGTGCCGATGTAGTTGCCTTCGGCGTCGTAGGCGTGCTCGCCGAACGCCTCGCGGTACTCCTCGGCGACCTCGCCACCCTCGGCGGCCTGCTTGATCGACAGGCTGATCCGGCGGCGCTGCAGGTCGATGTCGATGATCTTCACCCACAGCTCCTCGCCGGGGCTGACCACCTGCTCGGGAAGGTCCACGTGGTGGGCGGCCATCTCCGAGATGTGGACGAGGCCCTCGATCCCGTCGCCCACCTGGACGAAGGCACCGAAGGGGACGAGCTTGGTGATGCGCCCGTAGACGAGCTCGCCGACGCGGTGGGCGGAGGCGAACTCCTGCCACGGGTCGGACTGGGTCGCCTTGAGCGAGAGGCTGATGCGCTCCTTGTCGAGGTCGACGTCGAGCACCTGGACGGTGACCTCGTCACCGACCGACACCACCGAGGACGGGTGGTCGACGTGCTTCCAGGACAGCTCGGAGACGTGGACGAGCCCGTCCATGCCGCCGAGGTCGACGAAGGCACCGAAGTTCACGACCGAGGAGACGACGCCCTTTCGGACCTCGCCCGGCTTCAGGTTGACGAGGAACTCGCCGCGCTGCTCCTTCTGGGTCTCCTCCAGCCATGCCCGGCGGGACAGGACGACGTTGTTGCGGTTCTTGTCGAGCTCGATGATCTTGGCCTCGAGCTCCTTGCCGACGTACGGCTGCAGGTCGCGCACCCGGCGCAGCTCCACGAGGGAGGCGGGCAGGAAGCCACGAAGACCGATGTCGAGGATGAGGCCGCCCTTGACGACCTCGATGACCGGGCCACGGACGACGCCGTTGGCTTCCTTGGTGCGCTCGATGTCGCCCCAGGCCCGCTCGTACTGGGCCCGCTTCTTCGACAAGACCAGGCGACCCTCTTTGTCCTCTTTCTGGAGGACCAGGGCCTCGACGGCGTCGCCGACCGACACGATCTCGTGGGCGTCCACATCGTGGCGGATCGACAGCTCGCGCGCCGGGATCACGCCCTCGGACTTGAAGCCGATGTCGAGGAGGACCTCGTCCTTGTCCACCTTCACCACGACGCCGCTCACGAGGTCGCCGTCTTCGAACTCGACGATCGTGGAAGCGATCGCATCGTCGAGGGAGAGACCCCCGAGATCGTCGTCCACCACCTGGCGGGGGATGTAGTTCCCCTGCTCGTCGAAGGTCCCGAAGGGCGATTCGCCGGCCGGCGCCGGCATCGTGGCAGTCGCCGTGGCGGCAGGGGCCGTGGCCTCGCCGGTCGCTTCGGGGGTGGTGGTCAGGGAGTCGGACATATGGATTAGGTCGCCTTCGGTTCGAGATAGGGCCGGCGAAAAACGCAGGACGCCGGTGCAGGAAATGCTGGACTTGGGTGTTCGGCCGGGCCCTTCTTGCGGCTCCTCGGCCGAGTGCCGATCTAAATGGTACACCTCCAGGTCAGCGACGGTTCAGCCGTGTTTTGCCGAGGCCCAGGTGGTGCCGCGAGCGAGGTTCACCTCGAGCGGCACCGAGAGCGGGTAGGCGCCGCGCATCGTCTCGAGGGTCAGGGCCTCGACTTCGTCGAGCTCGGAGGCGGGCGCCTCGACGAGGAGCTCGTCGTGGACCTGCAGCACGATCCGGCTCGCCAGGCGGCGCCGTTCGAGCTCGGCGTCGAGCCGGACGAGCGCCACCTTGAAGATGTCAGCGGCAAGTCCCTGGATCCCGGCGTTCATCGCCTGGCGCTCGGCGGCCTGGCGGATGCGGAAGTTGTCCGAGGCCAGCTCGGGAAGGTAGCGGCGGCGCCCGAGCGCGGTCTCGGTGTAGCCGCGCTGGCGCGCCTGGACGACGGTGTCGTCCATGTACTGGCGCACCGCGGGGAACGCCTCGAAGTAACGCTCGAGGATGGCGGCGGCCTCCTCGACCGGGATGGCGAGACGCCGGGACAGGCCGTAGGCCTCCATGCCGTAGGCGAGCCCGTAGGACACCATCTTCGCCCGGGCCCGCATCGTGGAGGTCACCTCGGACGCCTCCACGCCGAACACGCCCGAGGCCGTCGTGGTGTGGATGTCACGCCCCTCGGCGAAGGCCGCCACGAGGCCCGGGTCGTCCGACAGGTGAGCGATGACCCGCAGCTCGATCTGGTTGTAGTCGGCCACCACGAGCTCGGCGCCGGGCGGGGCCACGAAGGCCTCCCGGAAGCGCCGGCCCTCCTCGGTACGAACGGGGATGTTGTGCAAGTTGGGCTGGTCCGACGAGAGTCGCCCGGTGCGCGCCACGGTCTGGTTGAAGCTCGCGTGGATCCGGCCGTCGGCGGCCACCTCGGCGGTGAGCCCCTCCCCGTAGGTGGAGCGCAGCTTCTCCACCTCGCGATAGCGCAGCAGCGCCTCGACCACCGGGTGCTCGTCGCGCAGCTTCTCGAGCGTGGCGGCATCGGTCGAGTACCCGGTCTTGGTCTTGCGCTGCGGCTTGAGCCCGAGGCGGTCGTAGAGGACCTCGCGCAGCTGCAGCGTGGAGTTGACGTTGAACGGCCCCCCGGCGAGCTCTTGGATCTCCTCCTCGAGGCGACGCGCCTCAGTGGTGAGGGCGGTGTTGATGGCGGACAGCCGCGCGCGATCGACGAGCACCCCGGCCACCTCCATCCGGGCGAGCACCCGGACGAGCGGCCGCTCCACGTCTTCCAGCAGGCTGGTTGCCCCGACCGCCTCGAGCTCGCCCGACAGGCGCCGGGCGAGCGCCCCGATCACCTCGGCGCGCGCGCCCGCCTGCTCGGCGGGCCCGCCGGACTCGGGTGCCTCCTCGAGGGCGAAGCCGAGCTGCTCGACAGAAGCCTGCGAGACCGCCCCCGAGCCGGGCAGCGACAGCCCGGCGCGCTGGGCGAGCAGCTCCAAGGACGCCTGGCCCTCGGCTGGGTCCACGAGGTAGGCGCCGACTGCGGTGTCGAGTCGCAGCCCCGTGCCGTCGAGGCCAAGCGGCAGCAGCACTCGGTACAGCTCCTTGGTCCGGTGCCCGACGATCGGGCGGATCGGCCCCTCGGGTCCCGGGCGCTCGGACAACAGGCGCCCGAGGGTGGCGAGCGCCTCGGGGTCCGACAGGAGCGCTCCCGGGAGGAAGGCCACCTCGTCGGCTCCCTCGCCGAGGATCGCCAGGCCGACGAGATCGCTTCGCCCGGGGGCACCGGACCAGGCAGGCTCGACGACCACGAAGGCCTCCGGCGCCTTCTCGGAGGCCTCCACGACCTCGAGGAGCGCCGCGGCGTCCTCGAGAGGACGAACCGGCAGCGCCACGGTCTCGGGCACCGGCGGCAAACCCTCCGGCGCTTCGGCGCTCGCCCGGCGCGACGCCCCAAGGCGGTCGAGCACCCCGATCAGGCGCTCGCTCGGGACGCGCATCTCGAGGAAGCCGAGCAGACTCGCCAGCGCCTCGCGATCCTCGCGTCCCATCATCAGCTCGTCGGTCGTCACCTCGATCGGGACGTCGCAGGCAACGGGGGTGAGGAGGGCGTTCAGTCGCACCTGGGCCTCGTGCGCGGCCAGGTTCTCGCGCAGCTTCGGGGTCAGCTCGGACAGGCGGGCGAAGATCGTGTCGAGATCGCCGTAGGTGGTGACGAGCTTGGCCG
>JAODBN010000282.1 GCA_025463965.1 Acidimicrobiaceae bacterium | reverse complement strand
GGATTTGCCTGCGAGCTACGACGCAACGGGCCCCCCAATCTTTGCTCACCAGCGTCCCACCGCCGACGGCCCACGGTGCTGAGCATTGACCGGGCTGAGCGTTGACGGGGCGCCTCGGCCGAACCTATCGTCATCCTGTCCGTACAGCAAGGCTCGGGCAAAGGTCGATCGGGGAGCGGAGGCGTCGGGCGCCGCTGGGCGACCGGGGGCAACGCGAGAAGGGGGCTGTGCCACGACGACGCCAGCATCGCCGGAGAGCACTGACGCCCGAGCACTGAGCACCCGCGAATGGGCTTTCGAGCCTGTGCGAGTGCGACGGGCGAGCGAGACCTACTCTCAGCCTCATGGACCTCTCGTGACGAAGCCGGGCAACGGGCGTGCGCTCCCGACCCGAGCGAAAGGAGCACCGATGGCACAGCCGACCGCAGAAGAGGTGAGCCGGGGGATTCTCGGGCGACCCCTCATGATCTCCCAGGTTGCGATCGTCTCGCGAGACCTCGAGCGGACAATGGAGAACTACACCAACCTGCTCGGTTGGGGTCCGTGGAACGTCTACCGCCACGAGCCGCCTCGCCTGCATCACACCGAGGTGAACGGCGAGCAGGTCGACTACACGATGCTCGGTGCGGAGACCCACGTCGGCGACCTCGGCTTCGAGATCCTGCAGCCGCTCGAGGGGCCGAGCATCTACAAGCAGTGGCTCGACGAGCACGGCGAGGGGCTGCACCACGTTGCCGTCATGCTGCATGACTTCGAGGAGTCAAACGAGCTGCGGCGCCGGTTCGCCGACTCGGGGATGCCGGTGCTCATGAGCGGCCGGATCGGGGAGAACATCGAGTTCTTCTACCTCGACACCGAGCCGTCGCTGAAGATCATCCTGGAGTCCGGATCGGGGCACGCGATCGACCTCAAGCCGGACTACGTCTATCCCTAGTTCGTCCAGCTCAGAAAAGAACGGACCTCGACGCTCCGGTCGACGGCGCGGTCAGCCGCGCAAGAGGGCGGCTTGTCCTATCAGTCGACCGGCGCGAAACGCGCCACGGTGAAGGCGAGGATCGTCGGCACATCGACGGCGAAGACCACAAGGGTCGCGACGAGGACGGCAAAGGTAGATCCGGGTGTGTGGTTGGCCGCGAAGACGTAGATGAGAATGCCGGAAATGACGAGGTAAGCGAGGAGCCCCCATCGCAGCACCAGAAAGAACCGGCCCCAGGCGAAAGGCCGGACGCGGGCCAGCATCCCCATGGCAATGAGCGTGAGCGCGCCGCCCACCGAGACGAGGGCCACCGGGGCAGCGAGGTCTGGCTTGGCCGGTACGTGCGAGGCGAGGAGGATCGCGCCGACGATCATCATGGCTATCGACGCCACGGCGAGCTCGGCGACGGGGGGAAGCCGACGATCTGCACTTCGCTCGCTGCTCCCCGGGGCCGAGCCGGTGACGGCGCTCATTTGGTCGCGATCCTCGACATGATCACGAGGGTGGCCACCTGCATTGCGCCGGTGACGCCCGCGGAGTAGATGAACCGCTTCATCAGCCGTCCCACGACGGCGCCGTCGGGACGCTCCTTTTTAAGCTCGAAGAGCACAGCGACGTTGGCCGGCTCAAGCAGGCCGAGGGCCACCACCGCCATCACGCCCACCACGACCATCGACGCCACCACCCAGGGGTGATCGGGGGAGCTGAGGAGGATGTCACCAGTCTGATGCGCGAGCTGCCACCCTGCCGCCAGCGTGCAGACGACCACCGTCGGCATGATCAGCACCATCTTCGGCATGAGCCGTTTGGTGAGCTCCACTCGCGCTGGGATCGAGAGTCGGCCGAGTATCGGTCCGAGCACGAACCCGAGGAAGAGGTCGAGCACGGTCCAGAACGCGCCGCTCGCAACGTGGAAGAAGTCGACGCCCCACTTCGAGTTCGTGGCGATCGCAGCGACCAGCCCGGCCAGGATCACGCCGACGATCGGGAGGCCCCGCAGAGGGACGATGTCGAAGTCGGACTGGACGACCGGGGGGCCGGCGTGAGCCTCAGGAGGCGCACCGACGACCTGCTGGGCAATCGACACACTTACCTCCGCTCGCTCGGACGAGATCCGAGTTGGGCGAAGACTACCTTGGGGCTGGTCCTCGTGCGAGGGTCGTCTCGGTGGGTCCTCGAAGTTTGGGCCGGCACGCCTAAACGATCGAGCCGCTCCGCTGCGAGCTCAGATCGTGGGGGAGCGCGAGTGCCGCGCGCACCTCGAGGTCGAGCCCTTCGTCCACGCGCACTTGCAGTGACCGAGGCCGAGCTGCCGAGGACGATTCCGCCAGCGAGCGCCCCAGAAGCGGTGCGCTATCGGTCGCGGCGGCCGGTTTCGGGCGCTACTCGCGGATCATTTGTGCGTGCCGAGGGCGGTCAAGAAGCGAGCCACGATCGGGCCGTCCGTGGGGCCGCCGAGACCGCCGTCGACGACGAGCATTGCGAACGCGATGTCGCCGTGGAACCCGATCAACCAGGCGTCGGTCGGCAGCGGGTTACCCGTTCCGTACTCGGCCGTGCCGGTCTTGGCGTCGGTGCCGGGGGGCAGTCCCTGGCCGGCGGCGGTTCCTGTCGCCACCACCTGTGCCATCATCTGGCGCAGCTCGGCGACGATGTTCTTCGGCAAGCGCGTCGTGGCTGCGGTGTCGTCGGGCGCTCCGGCGACGAGCCTTGGCTCGCGCACCACCCCGCTGTCGATCGCCGCGGCGACCATTGCCATGCCGAGCGGGGAGACGAGGACGCGACCCTGGCCAATAGAGGTCTCAGCGAGGTCCGCCACGCCGTTCGGGCGAGGCACGCTGCCCCCGAACGCCGGGATTCCCATCTGTGGCGTCTTTCCGATGTCGTAGAGCGCAGCCGCCGCCGGCAGGCTCGACAAGCCAAGGTGCTTCGTGGCAAGGCCGATGAACGCCGTGTTGCAGGACTCGGTGAACGCGGCGCCCAGGCTCGACACCGGGGTGTCGCCCTCCGCGTTGTGGAAGAGCGCTCCGCCCACCGTGAGCGTTGGCGGGCAGGTCGCTGCTGAGGCCGGCGACAGGCCGCCCTCGAACAGCGCCGTACTGGTGATCGTCTTGAACGTCGAGCCAGGCGGGAAGGTGCCGTCGAGGGCCTGGTCGAAGCCCCCTGCGGCGGGATCGCTGACCGAAGCCAGCACCTGTCCGGTTGAGGCACGCACCGCCACGAGCGCGGAGGCCTTCGGCTCTGTCGCAAGAGCAGCCTCCGCGGCCCGTTGGACCGTCGGGTCGATGCTCGTCGAGACGGGCCTTCCAGGCTTGGGAGCGATCCGCTCGATGGTTTTCAGCGTGACCCCGTTGCTCCCGACGACAGCGAGAGTAGCCCCGGGCGTTCCGGCGAGCTGGCGCTCGTCGACCTGCTCGAGGCCAGTCTGGCCGACCACGCTCGACGCGTTGTAGGGAGCTCCGAGCTGGTTGAGCTCTTGGGCGGTGATCGGACCGACGCTGCCGACGAGGTGGCTCTCGAGACCGGGCGTGATCGCGTGCCGGTCGCTCGTCGCCTGGAAGACCGTTCCGGGGAGGTTGTAGATCTTCGATTTGAGCGCTAGGTAGCGGGGTTCGGTCACCGTGAAGACGGGCTCGAAGTAGCTGGGATGCGCCTTGGCCGCTGTCAGTGCGCTCTGCACCTCCGTGCTCGTGGCGCCAGCTGCTACGAGGGCTGCCGACAGCGTCGACGGGTTCTTCACGAAGCTCCCCTCCACGCCAACGGTCACCATCGGCGCGCCCGCGCTGAGCGGCAACCCGCCAGCGCCGAGGATGGCGGCACGTGCCGGCCAGCTGTACGTGGTGGCGAGGTGGGCTCCGGCGGGGATCGAGGAGTCCATCGTGGTCGGGGACCACTCAACGAGCCACCGCCCGGACCGGTCTCGCAGGTGGATCGTGGTGTGCGCGCTATAGGTCCCGATCACCGGAATGGCGAAATGCTCGGTGACCCGAGCAGTGGACCGGTCACCCGAAGTGGTCACCGTCCCGGCCGAATAGCTCGTTCTCGTAGCGGCGAGCTGCGAAAGCGCCGCCTGGTTCTCCTGCCGAAAGCTCGGCGTGGGAGTGTCGACGAGGCGCTGCATGGTGGACCAGTCCTGGCGAGACCACGCGGAGAGGAACGACTTGACGACCGTCTTGGGGCTCCCATCGGTCTGGCCGACGGCGGGCTCGGCACCGGCGCCCACAGCCGAAAGGAGCCCTGCCGCTAAGACCAGCACCCCAGAGAGGGCGGAGGCCGGCCGTCGAATGATCGAGTTGCGCACGGTGGTGAGGCTATGGCGTCGGGGAAGTGCGGTTGGTCGCGAGACGTGTCCGAACGGGCCCGCCGTTTGTCGCTCCGTGCGTTGGGTAGCGCGGGATTGACCTGAAGTGCCGCTTGGCGGGGAAAGGCGCGCGATGAGCGACGAGACACAAGACGAGCCGTGGGCGGACAGCCTCGTGGCGCAGCTGCTGGCTGATCACCGCGAGATCGAGGGAACGCTCGGACGACTGGACGAGCTCGCCGACAACGAGCTCGGGAACTACGTCTGCGAGCTGCGTGAACAGCTGCTCCGGCACGAGAAGGCCGAGGAGACCGTCGTCTATCGAGCGCTGCGCGACGCGGTGCCCGACGGGGACCGAATCGCGCAGGAGTGCCTCACTGAGCAGGCCGAGGTCGATGAAACGCTTGCCGAGCTGGAGTCGCGCCACTGGAGCCGGGCCGGGTACCGGGGGGAGCTGACCGAATTGCGCATCTCGGTGCTGGCGCACGCGCGTCATGAGGAGCGCGAGGTCTTCCCCCGGCTCACCGCCCACGAGCCCGTCGAGCGGCTGGCGGAGCTGGGGGAGCAGTATGAGAAGGCCATGGCCGACCAGCCGACCCACCGACATTCGGACGGAACCACGCCGCCGCGCTTGTACGCACTTCCCAACCCTGTCGAGGAGCTTGGCGACTCCGTCCAAGCCTGAAGAGGGCTGCGTTGAGCACCTCTTGGTCCCGGTGTGTGTCCCGGTAGCACGACGGGCAGGCAAGCCTTCGATCAGCTCGTAACGGTGACCGGGACGCCCGGCCCGATGCGGGCGACCAACCAGGACATGGCGCTGGCGTCGAGGCGCACGCAACCGTGGGACACCGCCGTGCCGAGCGTGCCGCCGACATTGCCGAGACCGTGGATGGCGATCTGGCCAGGTCCGCCGTCGAACTCCTGGAGGACATTCGAACGGGCGCTCAGCGCGAGGGCGAACGGTGCCCCGACGTCACTCTTGCGCAGGCGGACGTCCTCTTCGACAAAGAAGGTGCCGGCCGGGGAGGGGGTCGAGGACTTGCCAACGATCGCCTCGAAGGTGCGCACCTCGATCCCGTCCAGGTAGACGATCACCCTGCGAGGCGCGGTGTGGACGACGACGTGCCAGCCGGTGGTGGTGGTAGTGGTATCTGCCCGGCGAATCCACCCAGTGCGGCCGTTCGGCCGGCCCGGTAGCTGCACGTGCAGCCAGGTCGCCCCGCCGGTTGTCTTATCGCCGATCACCGGGAGTGTCGTTGCCTCACCAGTGATCGGTCGATCGGTGCTCAAAGCCTGAATGTCAGTCGAGCGATTGCTCGGCTGTGACATCGCCTCGTGCCCTGCGCGCAGGATGACAAGCCGTTGGGACCTGGCGACCGGCGTTCCTGCGCTCACGCTCGCCCCGGCACCCGCGCTCCAGAGCGGGGTGCTGGCGAGGACCAGCGTGAGGGCCGACACGAGCCCCGTCCCGGCGAGCGGTGTTCGGCCACGAAGCCAACCTGTGCGCACTAGCCGGTGAACGCAGCCGAATGGAGAACGGGCTGAGCGAAGCCCTTCTTCGGCGCGGCGGCCGCTGCTTTCGTCGCGGCCGCGACCTGCGCAGCTCTCAACTTTCTGGCAGCGGCCTCGCTCGCACGGGTGGCGCGAATTCGCGCTGCTCGGGCCTTCGCTGCTCGGGCCTTCGCTGCTCGGGCGCTTGTGGCCCGAGAGGCTGCCGCGGCCGTTGGGGAGGTGGTCGTAGTGGTGGCAGCGGCTACAGCCGCGACCGTTGTCGTCGTTGCAGCGCTCGTAGTAGTGACTGTCGAGCTCGCCGTGAGGCAGGTCGCCGGCCGCACGATGGTGTCACCGATCAACGTCACCGCTCCGGCGCCTGAGGCTTGCTCGCCAGCAAGGAGTCTGCCGTCCACGGTTACCGCGTTGGCAAGGGAGATGTCGTCGTGCGCCATCACCGTTCCCTGGAGCGTCGAGGCGGATCCCAGGGTCGCAGCGCTACCCACCTGCCAAAAGATATTGCAGGCCTGCGCCCCGTTGACGAGACTGACGTTGCTCGCGCTGCCGGTGATGAGGGTGCTCGAGGTCTGGAAGATGAAGACCGCATTCGGATCGTTCTGGCCGTTCAGGACGAGCGTGCCATTGATCTGGAAGGTCCCCGAACCCGCTGTGTAGACGCCGGCGGTAAGGGATTGACCCGCGAGTTCGGTGGCGACTTGGACCGGCGTCTGCGCCGTGGCGGCATTGTAGGCGGTGGTCAGATCCGTCTTGGCCAGCTGGGTCGCGGAATCGGCAACCGTGTGGTTCTGACCGGTCAACAGCACGCAGTTGGCAGCTCCTGGGCACGGAGTAAATCCGGTCTGCGCGGGCGTGGGCGATGATCCGACGTCACCGACGACCGTGGAGATGCCGCTGTTGGTCATGCCCGATCCCGCGAGAAGGGAATACGTTCCGGCCGTGCCGAGGAGCACGGGGGTCGCGGTCGCCGCAAGCGCCGTGCCAGAAAGACCGAGGGGAAGGGCGATGGCCAATCCAACGGAGAGGAGACCGGCAGCGGTCGCGGTAGAGCGGTAAGGATGCGCCGCAGCGCGTGGGGATAGCTTCATGATCCGACTCTCTCTAGGCACGGCAACGCCGACGTAAGCCGGCCGTCTGTAGCTCCGGCCCGCGCTCCAGAAGACGGATCGATATTGGGAGAACCGCTGTCGGGTCCTCGAGAGCAGCGCGGAAGCGCCACCGAAAGTGATGATAGCGCGACGCGGTGTGGTGCCGTGGATAAAAACTCACTATTAGCAGAAATTGCGCAAGATTCTGACTTTTGGCGTTTCCACTCAACCGATTCGTGGCTGGCTCCATAAACCTCGCCGTCGCGCCGGGACTCGACTGACGAGTCGTTGGGCCGTCTGAGTCCGCCCTGGTTGCCGTCGTAGCCGGAAAACGCCTCGTGCGAGTCGTCGAGTCGCGAGGCGTGTCTTGACACGCAGGAAATGTTGCCGATCATTGCATCGGCAGCCGTTAGGGCACCGAGGCGTCCGACGCAGCGCGGTGCTCCCGGGTGAGCGATCGCGAGGCCTTCGGGCGGCCAATGGCTCACGCCCAACGCGTCACGGTGAGTGCTGCAACCGGCACTCTCCGTGGTACAGCGGACGTCCCGTTCGAGCACGAGTCAAAACTTCCGGTCATTGAACGATCCACCTTCAGCAGAGCAGGGCCGGAGGGACGACCGCTTGCTTCAAATCGGCGTAGCTCGCCGAGAGAAGGATCGTCGATGTGCTTTCGTGACTTCCAAAGGCCACGTGCCGTTCTGTTTACGTGGCTCGCTTTCTCGCCGCACATGTCTGGCCAGCCCGTGGCAGCGGGTGAGCTCGCCCAAGCGGGAGAAGCCGGAGCCGAATCAGGGACGCCCCGGGATTTTTGGCGCTCGAGAATCCGGGTATGAAAACCGAGACACCAGACCGACGCTGTACTTCAGGAGGTAGCTCGCCCGTGATTCGACCCATCGTCGGGCTCGCGTTGCTTGGATTCGTCGTTGCCTCGCCGGTCGCCGGGGCGACGAGCGGGCCGGCTGCAGCCCATCAATACCTTGCGGACTCCGCTCCCGTGAACCGGGCGACGGCTGTCCTAGCGGGTCACCTCACCGCCGCAGAGCACGAGGCGCTCGTTGGAAAGCTGCGCCTGTCAGCGCTGGCGACCGAGTCGCATGTGCTCTCGGCCTACGCAGCCACCGTGCACGCGTACCAGAGGCGATTGTTGAGTCAGCGTTGGCCCGCCGGCACGCAGGCGGCAGTGCAGTACCTCGCGAACTTCGCCGCCACAGTTGCGTCCGACGCGCAGCGAAAGGCGACGTCCCATTCGTTCCTCTCGAACTGGGAGCCCCGCCTCCTGAACGATGTCAGCGCGATGAGCGCCCAGTCCAACATTGTGAGCGCCGAACTCGGCGTGGGCTGAGCCGCTTTTCATCTCCGCCCTGAGACCGAGGCAAAGTTAAGAAGACGCGCGCGAGGGGCCCCGCTCCGAGCTGGTTACGAACACACCGCTCGAAGACGAGGCCCCTCTTCGGCTCGGCGAGAGCCCGGGCGCTAGGTGGTCTTGCCGCTCAGTGCTGCCACACCCGGACGTAGTCGACCTTCATCGTCGTTGGCGTGACCGCCGGCAACAGGCCGTAGGAACCATCGGAGTTCTCGAGGATGACGTACATGGGCTGCGAGGTCACCGTGGACAGCGTGCCCACGTTGACACCGTCGTAGTAGTAGGTGACGCTTCCCGGCTCCCAGTCGGCAGCAAAGGTGTGCCAGCCAGCGGCGTAGTTCTGGGAACTCGGGCATCCGCCGGGGTTCCCGGCGCTCGTGATGAAGTGCCAGCATGCCCGACCGGTGAGGCCCTCAAGGATGTCGTCCTCTCCGTCGGTCGGCCAGCTCTGCCCATCGGTCCAAAAGGCAGGCCAGTTGGCGATCTGCGACCCCGACGCTGGGAGCCATATGCGCGCCTCGGCAACCCCGTAGGTGTAGGAGAACTTGCCGTTTGTGCTCACGAGCCCGCCGGAGCTGGACGTGAGCCCCAGGTTCAGCGTGCCGCCGGAGACCGAGACGTTAGAGCTCACCATCGTGGTGTTGTTCGACTGGTCCCCGTCAGCGAACCAGTAGGGCGACCACTTCGAGGTGTCGAGCGAGGAGCCGTTGAACTCGTCGTCGAAGATGAGGTGCCACGAGCCGGGGATGCCGTTCGGAACCACGGGGCCAGAGCTCACCGCGGCCGCAGGCGCTGCGGCGGCGGCGGGAGCCGGCGTCGTCGTTGTCGTTGGTGCCGGAGCCGGAGCCGGAGCCGGAGCGGCGGCCGGCGTGGAAGTCACCGGCGCCTTGCTCTTCGTTGCCGACTTTGAACCCCGGTGGAGGTGCTCCTTCGGCCAGCAGACGTACAGCACGCTGCCGTGGCGCACGTGTCGGAAGCACGTGTCGCCCACCACCTTTGCTGGGAGTTGGAGCCGTACGCCTGGCTTCTCGCTCCAGCAGTTGTAATACGGCTTGCCCTGTGCAGGCGTGTGATGAAAACACATGTACCCGTTGACCACGTGGGCGCGGTGGATCGCGTGATGCACGACCTTGGCCTTGTGCGTCGTCGCCTTGTGCGTCGTCGCCTTGTGCGTGGTCGCCTTGTGCACCGCGGTCGCCTTGTGCACCGCGGTCGCCTTGTGCACCGCGGTCGCCTTGTGAACCGCGGTCGCCTTGTGCGTCGTTG
>JAODBN010000245.1 GCA_025463965.1 Acidimicrobiaceae bacterium | reverse complement strand
GCTCGAGAGCGGTGGCGAGCGGGCGCCGGTAGACGTCGTTGCGCAGTCCGAGCTCGCCCACCGAAGCAGGGTAGCGGCAGGCCGGGCTGGGGATGGAGACGGTGAAGCCCGCTCCCGTCGGCGGCTATCGTGCGGGCGATGCGCGTGACCATGCTCCTATGCGATGCCGCCCAGGTCGCCGACGGCAAGCTTTACGTGCTTGGCGGAGGATGGAGCCTGATCGGCCCCGACCCCACGCCCACGGCGATCGCCCTCAAGATCGACGTCGAATGGAGCGAGCTCGACCAGGCACACCACTGGGAGCTCTTCCTTGCCGACGAGGACGGCAACCCGGTCATCGCCGAGGCCATTGACGGGCCCCAGGCGATCGAAGTGCGGGGCGACTTCGAGGTGGCACGCCCGCCTGCCGTCCCCCCGGGCAGCCCGGTCGACGTCGCACTCGCGCTGAACTTCGGCCCTCTCCCGCTCGCTCCCGGTCACCGCTACCGCTGGAGCATGGTCATCGACGGCGACGCCAACGACGACTGGTCGCTCGCCTTCTCCACCCGACCTGCCCGCGAGGAGTAGCGCGGCTTTCGCGCTCGCCCTGCGCTCCTGGTGGGAGCCGGGACCCAGGGCGGCACGGGATGTGTTGCCCTGGCGCACGACGCGCGACCCCTGGGCCGTCCTCGTGTCCGAGGTAATGCTTGCCCAGACGCAGGCAGCACGGGTGGCGGAGCGCTTCCCTGGGTTTCTTGCACGATTTCCCTCGCCAGCGACGATGGCGCTCGCCGGGCCCGGTGAGGTGCTGCGGCACTGGTCGGGCCTTGGCTACAACCGGCGCGCGCTGAACCTCGCGGCAGCGGCCGGCGCCATCGAAGGCCGCCACGGCGGCCGTGTCCCAAAGGACCTCGCAAGCCTTCTCGCTCTGCCGGGGGTGGGCCGCTACACAGCGCGTGCCGTCGCGGCGTTTGCGTTTGACCAGCCCGTCGGGGTCCTCGACACCAACGTTGGCCGAGTGCTGGCCCGAGCAGTCGCCGGCGCACCACTTCGCCCCTCGCTCGCCCAAAAGCGCGCCGACGACCTCGTTCCCGTCGCCGACTCCCGGGCATGGAACCTGGCGCTGATGGATTTCGGCAGCCTCGTCTGCCGGTCGCGCACACCGGCATGCGCCGACTGCCCGGTGCGGACCGCCGACGCCTGCGCCTGGAGGCGAAACGACCCACTCGGACTGGTGGACCCCGCGGTCGGCTCGGCGGGAACCTCGACCCGCCAGGCACCTTTCGCGGGCTCGGACCGTCAGCTACGGGGCGCCTTGTTGCGCCTGGCGTGCGCCGGCACCGTGACCCGAGCGAGCCTTTCGGCGCTTGCTCCCGAGGCCCTCGCGAACGTCCACCTCGAGCGCGTGATCGACGACCTCGTGAGCGAGCAGATGCTTGTGCGCGAGCCGAACGGCGACCTGAACCTGCCCTGACGTTGCGCCCGCCGACCGTCCGGCCCTTGGCCGGGCGGGTGTGCCGCTAGATTCTCGGCCGGTCACCCGGGGACGAGCCTCGGAAGGCCACAGGAAAAAGGAAACGCTTGTGGCCGAAGTCGTCGAGTCACCCCAGATCCGCGACGTGCTCGTGGTCACCCCGTCGGTCCACGGTGACCTCCGGGGACGGTTCATCGAGACCTACCGCCGCTCCTGGTTCCCCCTCGGCCGGGAGATGATCCAGGGGAACCGCTCCGACAAGGAAGCGGGCGCCATCGTCGGCCTGCACTATCACCTCCATCAGGCCGACTATTGGTACCTGACCCGTGGCCGCGCCCGCGTCGTGCTGCACGACCTGCGGCAGGGCTCGCCGACCGAGCGGGCGACGCTTCTCGTCGACCTCGGTGGTGACGACGAGAAGGGCCTGTTCATCCCCCCCGGCGTGGCGCACGGATTCGCCAGTCTCACGGACCTGACCCTCACCTACCTCGTGGACGGCTACTACAACCCGGCCGACGAGCTCGGAGTCGCATGGGACGACCCGGAGATCGGGGCCGACTGGGCACTGAGCGATCCGGTCCTGTCGCCGCGTGACCAAGCCAACCCGGCTCGTAGCGAGATCGAGCCGGCACTGATGCCGAGGTACGGGCTGAGAACCGCCTGACGGGGCCTCGCGCCCAAGGCGCACGCCAGACGCGGTTGAATGAGATGGTGAGTGGCGAGGCAGTTGTGGACCCGCGGTGATAGCGCTCGTCGTCGTCATCGCCTTTATCGCCCTGGTGGCACTGGCGAGCTGGGCCCGCCGTGCGTCGAGCCGCGCCGAGCGCCGCTCGGTGCGTAGTTATGGGCGGAGCCTCACTGTGCTGGGGGATGTCTCCAAGCGCTCGGAGCAGGGGCCCGCAATGCGCCTGCCGTCCGCTGACGAAGCGGCGAGGGCTCATGTCCGTCCGAGCGAGCCGGCGGACCGCTTCCGTCCCGCGGTGGGCTCCCTGCCTCCGGTAGCGCCTGCTCGAGTGAGGCTCACGCCTCCCGTTCCTCCGGGCGCGCGTCCGAGTGAGGCACCGTCGAGCCCGAAGGTGCCACAGCCGGTTCAGAGCGGGCCCCGGCCCGGGCCACCGAGACCACCCGTGTCCCCGAGCCGGAGCGAGGACGAGCAGGTTGCGCCCGGGGAGCCTGAGGCTGCGGCTCCCGCCGAGTCGCTTCGCCGGTTGGTCTCCCGGGCCCGCTCCGGTCGCGGTGCCACCCGGGCAGCGGCTTTCCAGGACCAGGAGGCGACGCTCGCACTTCCCCGCGAGCTTCCGGACGACGCGGTGACCCGTGCCGTCCCCGCCCAGGCGCTTGCGCGGGAGGAGCCCGCGGCCGACGAGCCAACCGTTGCGATCGCCCCCGTGCCCGGATCCGCTGCGCGACGCGGGCGCCCTCGGGGCAGCGCGGCGCGAGTGCCCGCAGATTCGGCCTCCGACGAGCCTTCCGGCGCCGGGTTGGTCGTTCCCGAGGTTCCGGACAGCTCCGATGCGCCCCCTGCGCCGGTCCCTCCGCCGTTGGAGGTCTCGTGGTCCGCGCCGGTGGAGCCCGACGAGCACCCCATCCTCTTCGACGACGCCGCTGAGCCGATCGACCCCGGTAGTCGACGAGCGAGAGAGCTACGCCACCTGAGCCCGCATGGCGACAACGTGTTTCGGCGGGCGGCCACCGGTGCCGCTGCCGCTGTGGTGATCGCGGCGCTTGCTGTCGGGGGCTACGAGCTCGCCTCGGGCCACCAGACCCCGGCCGGCACCACCACCACACCACCAACAGCGGCCGCCACCTCATCGGGTTCAGGCTCGACGAGCGCTTCGGGATCTGGGGCCAACAAGGGCTCGACGAGCGCACGCCACCACGCAGGCTCCGCCAAGCCGTCGACGGGACCCAAGTCGACGGCCTCGGGTCTCCAGCCGACCTCGCAGTCGCCGAGCCTCGTCACCTATCAGGCGCCCGGCTCCAGCTACAGCGTCAA
The DNA here is from genome assembly GCA_025463965.1 of Acidimicrobiaceae bacterium. Lineage (GTDB taxonomy): Bacteria > Actinomycetota > Acidimicrobiia > Acidimicrobiales > Bog-793 > JAODBN01. The sequence goes on along the minus strand of JAODBN010000245.1, from coordinate 5,504 downwards.
GTTCACCGTCACCGGGACCAGCAGTTGCTGGGTCGGAGTGCAGCAGCGCCAGAACGGACCGTGGCTGTGGATGGGGACGCTTACTCCCGGCTCCACCTACACCTATCAGGCGAGTGGCTCGGTGGTGGTCCGCATCGGGGCCCCGAGCGAGGTGCAAGTTGCGGTGAGCGGCCAGAAGCTCGCTCTTCCCGCCAGCTACGTCCAGGCCTACGACATCGCGCTCACCGCCGGCGCCCAGGCCTCAGCGGCCTAGCTCCGCGGGTCCCCGCTCAGCGCGTGGACTCCCATTTTGTCGCCGTCCTGGCGAGCGCAGGATGGGAGACGAGAAGGTGCCAGACGACCGCAGCCAGGCCCTCGGTATGGGGGGTCACGTGGTCCGGGTACAGCGGCGGCAGCACGACGCACGCCTCGGCCACCTTGGCCGTGAAGCCCCCGTCGCGCCCGACGATGCCGAAGATGGAGGCGCCCCGCTCCTGGGCGAGCTCGAGGGCACGCACGATGTTGGCCGACACGTTCTTCTCGAGGTTGCCTCCCCCGACCGAGAACACGAGGACGCCGTCCTCTGCCCCTAGGCGAGAGCCCTTCAGCCACTCGATGAAGGTGGTCTCCCACCCCTCGTCGTTGGCCCGTGCGGTGAGCTCCGAGACGTTGTCGGTGGGCGCGTAGGCCTCGAACCCGCAGATCTTTCGGAAGTCGTTCACGGCGTGTGAGGCGTGGCCAGCCGAGCCCCCGACGCCGAGCAGGAAGAGCCGACCACCGCGCTCCCGCACCGCCGCCAGGCCCTGAGCGCAGCGCTCGATCGAGGTCGGGTCGACCGCGGTGAGCACTTCCACCGACTCGGTGACGAATTGCTCGGAGAACGACATCTGACCTCCCGACACCCTTGGCTTGCACACTCCTTACCCTGAGGTCCAGGGCCGTCCCTTCAGCAAACCACACCATCCCTCCCCGAAGGGCCCAGATGAGGCAGCGGCCCCACCTCCGCAGGTGCCACGGGTTCGGGCCTGCTGGTCGCGAGGCTGCTGGTGGGGGTTGTTACTATGCAGGTAGGAGAAATCCCCCGGGCGCTCTCAGCGCCGAGCCGCCACCCGCGGCGGGATTGGACCACTCTGGATGGAGCCGAAGGGCCGATGAGCACGACAGACCTGGATCTCGGGAAGTACACCCTCGGCTGGAGCGACGTCGAGGACTACGTCTTCAAGCCCCGGAAGGGCCTCTCTGAGGAGATTGTCCGGGAGATGTCCGGAATGAAGGGCGAGCCGAAGTGGATGCTCGACTTCCGGTTGAGCTCGCTGAAGCGCTTCCTCTCCAAGCCGATGGCGCCGTGGTTCGCCACGAAGATGCCTGACCTGGACTTCAACGACATCTTCTATTACATCAAGCCGACCGACAAGCAGGTCGACGCCTGGGACCAGCTCCCGGAGTCGGTGAAGAACACCTACGACAAGCTCGGCATCCCCGAGGCCGAGAAGAAGTACCTGGCCGGGGTCACCGCGCAGTACGAGTCCGAGGTCGTCTACCACCGCAACCGGGAGGACCTGGAGGCCCAGGGCGTCCTGTTCACCGACATGGACACGGCACTGCGCGAGCACCCGGACCTAGTCCGGCGCTACTTCGGCAAGATCATCCCGCCGGGGGACAACAAGTTCGCCGCGCTGAACTCCGCGGTGTGGTCCGGTGGCTCGTTCATCTACGTCCCGCCGGGTGTCAAGGTCGACATGCCGCTGCAGGCCTACTTCCGCATCAATGCGGAGAACATGGGCCAGTTCGAGCGGACGTTGATCATCGCCGACGAGGGTGCCCAGGTGCACTACGTGGAGGGATGCTCGGCGCCGGTCTACTCGACCGACTCGCTTCACTCCGCGGTCGTGGAGCTCGTCGCTCTGCCGAGCAGCCGGATCACCTACACCACGATCCAGAACTGGTCCTCGAACGTCTACAACCTGGTCACCAAGCGGGCCAGGGCAGATGCCGAGGCCCACGTCGAGTGGATCGACGGCAACATCGGCTCACGCCTGACGATGAAGTACCCCTCGGTGTACCTGATGGGCCCGAAGGCCTCCGGCGAGGTCCTCTCCGTCGCCTACGCCGGCAAGGGCCAGGTCCAGGACACCGGAGCGAAGATGTTCCACTGCGCCCCCGAGACCACCTCGACCATCGTTTCCAAGTCGATCTCGAAGGACGGCGGGATCACGACCTACCGGGGCAAGGTGCACGTCGATCCCGGTGCGCACCACGCGAAGTCCTTCGTCCGCTGCGACGCCCTGATCCTCGACGAGGAGTCGGTGTCGGAGACCAAGCCCTACATGGAGGTCGCCGAGCGCGACGCCCAGATCGGCCACGAGGCGACGGTCTCCAAGGTCGGCGACGACCAGCTCTTCTACCTGATGAGCCGGGGTCTCTCCGAGGCCCAGGCCACCAGCATGGTGGTGAACGGCTTCATCGAGCCGATCACCCGGACCCTGCCGATGGAGTATGCCGTCGAGTGGAGCCGGCTGATCGAGCTGCAGATGGAGGGCTCGGTCGGTTGAGTTCCTGGCCGCCGGTCCTGGCGGCCCAGCGAGGCGGAGTGAGCAGGAGGCGCCGAGCCGTGCCGATGCGCGAGGAGTGCAAGCATTTTCAATCGCGGACGTACGCGTCCGGAGAGACGGCGCGCTTTTGCGTGCTCGATCTCGCCCCGGAGGCGCCGTGGCGCTGCCCGGACGACTGCGCGCGCTACGAGCGTCGCTCGGCAGACGTCGGATGGATCCACGGCAGCCTGGTGGAGCCCGCGATCGAGGACGAGCCCATCGAGCCGGCCGGTGAGGTCGCCCATCTGCTCGACGAGGCGGAGGACATTGTGAACGCGGCAGGACCAGAGATCAGCGCCGAGGTGGCCGAGGAGCGCCGCCTCGCCGAGGGCCCGAGCTGGCGTCGCGCGCTTCGCCGCATGCGCCGGCGTGGAACGCCCGGCCCGGGTCGCGGCGGAGAAGACGACGCCGGCTTCGGCGGTCGCCGGTGACCCCGGTCGCGCTCACGCACCGCTTCGACGCCGACGCGCTGGCGAGTCTCCCCGGCCCGCAGTGGCTGGTCGAGCGGCGCCGAGAGGCCCTTGAGACCTTCACGGCCGGCGAGCTGCCGACGGGAGCGGAGGAGGACTGGCGCTACAGCAGGATCGGCGAGCTGGACCTCTCGCGTTTCGCCCCGCCGTCGGCTTCGCCGGCTTCGGGCGGCCTTCCCTCACGGGCGAAGGCGTTGATCGAGACCGTGGGGTCGCGAAGCGGCTTGGCGGTCAGCCAGGACGGTGTGGTGAGCGTCCTCGAGCTGGATCCGGCGCTCGCTTCGGCTGGGGTTCGCCTCACCCGCATCTCTGACTCCCCGGTAACGCCGGTCGGCTTGGGCGAGCGCCTGGCGGGACGGCCGGATGCCTTCACCCGTCTCGCGGAAGCCTTCCTCCTCGACGGGATCGAACTCGAGGTGCCAGCCGGCGTCCGGGTCCCCGAGCCGATCGTCATCGTGCACGCGGCGGGCGCGGCGTCGGCGGGACGTGCGCTCTTTCCCCGCGCCCTCGTCCGCCTCGGCGAGGCGGCAGAAGCGACCGTCATCGAGCTGTGGTGCTCGGACGACGAGGAGCTGCTCGTGGTGCCGGTCACCGAGCTATCGATCGGAGACGGAGCGCACGCGACCCATCTCGGTCTGCAGGAGCTCGGTGCGGCGGCCTGGCAGCTCGGCTACCAAGCGAGCGCGGTCGGCCGCTCGGCCGTTCTGCGCTCGTACCAGGCGGCTCTCGGCGGGGAGTACGCCCGCCACTGGAGCCGGACCGAGCTTGTGGGCGAGGGCGCCGAGAGCCAGCTGCTCGCCGTCTATCTCGGCGACGGGGGACAGGTGGAGGAGTTCCGGACCTACCAGGAGCACATCGCCCCCCGCACGCGAAGCGAGCTCATCTTCAAGGGCGCCGTCGCCGGCACGGCCCAGTCGGTCTACACCGGGCTCATCCACATGCACCCTGGTGCCAAGAAGGCGGACGCTTCACAGACGAACCGCAACCTCGTCCTCTCCGAGGGTGCTCGGGCGTATTCGGTGCCGAACCTCGACATCGAGGAGAACGACGTGCGCTGCAGCCACGCCTCGGCGGTCGGCCCGATCGACCTCGATCAGCGCTTCTACGTCGAGTCCCGCGGCGTCCCCGGCCCGATCGCCGAGCGGCTGATCCTGCTCGGCTTCTTCGAGGATCTGCTCGCCCGATCACCGCATCCCGGCGTGGCCGCCCACCTGCGCGCTGAGGTGGCCGAGCGACTGATCCCGGTGGCGGGCGGACGATGAGCGCATCGGTGAGCGGCCAGCGCGTGCGTCTTTGTCGTACCGAGGAGCTGGCGGTGGGCGAGGCCCGTGCTTTCACCGTCGAAGGGCGCGACATCTGTCTCGCCCACTGCGAAGAGGGCTTCCGTGCGGTGGACGACGTGTGCTCTCACGAGGACTACTCCCTCGCCGAAGGCCAGGTCGACCCGGAAACCTGCGAGATCGAGTGCTGGGCGCACGGCAGCCTCTTCTCCTTGATCGACGGGACGCCGCAAAACCTGCCGGCGACGCGGCCGGTCGCGGTCTACCCGGTCGAGGTCGAGGGCGACGACGTCATGGTCGTGCTGCCGTGAGGCCCGAACACGAGAGCCGAACGGTCCGAGGATCGTTCGCCATGGGAGACGGAGTTTTGGTGGGGACGGTGTCACGGTGAGCGAGCTCGTAATCGAGGGTCTGCGGGCGTCGATCGCCGGCAACGAGATCCTGCGCGGCGTCGACCTCGTCGTCTCAAGTGGCGAGGTTCACGCGGTAATGGGCCCGAACGGCGCGGGAAAGAGCACCCTTAGCCATGTGCTGATGGGGCATCCCGCCTATGAGGTGCTCGGCGGGTCGGTGCGCTTGGACGGGATCGAGCTGCTCGGTCTGCCGACTTGGGAGCGCGCCGCAGCCGGCCTGTTCCTTGCGCCGCAGGACCCCGTGGAGGTGCCCGGTGTTCCGGTCTCCGCGGTGCTCACCGAGGCGCTGCGGGCGATCGGACGCGAGAGAGAGACCGAGCCGGTCGTCCTCGCCGCCCGCCTCGCCTCCGAGGCGGTCTCGATCGGACTGCGCCCGGAGCTCGTCGAGCGCGCCCTCAACGTGGACGCGTCCGGCGGCGAGAAAAAGCGCATCGAGACGCTCCAACTGGCCGTGCTGGCACCGCGCATCGCGGTCCTCGACGAGCTGGACTCAGGGCTCGACGTCGACGCGCTTCGTGAGGTGGCGACCCGAATCGTGCAAGCGGTGCGGCCGCAAGCGGGGACCGCGGCCCTCGGTGTCCTGGCGATCACCCACTACCGGCGCCTCCTCGATGTGCTGGTGCCCGACAAGGTCCACGTGCTCGTTCGGGGGACGATCGTCGCCTCGGGCGGCCCGGAGCTCGCGGACGAGCTGGAGCGCTCCGGCTATGCCGGGTTCCTGCCCGAGGCGCCGGCCGAGAAGTCACCCTTCGAGACCCTCTTCGCGCTCTG
>JAODBN010000227.1 GCA_025463965.1 Acidimicrobiaceae bacterium | reverse complement strand
CGTCGAACACGAACGAGGTCGACAGAAAGACGTCGCCGTCCGGCAGCGCCGGGGAGACGATCGTGCCGCCATCGAAGTGAATCTCAACCGGCCGCGGGCCGGCCTGCTCGGCCTCAGCCATCGCCCGGCACTCTACCCGTCATCTCCGCCTCCAAGTGAACGAACGGGCCTCTGCCGCTGCTTGAAAGCGCCCCGTGCATGCACACCGTGAAGTGGGCCCGGCGAGCGACCGGGCCGAGGCACAGGCTTGGCTGAGGAACGCCCTACCCTTGTGGCGGGCGCGGACTGGGCGAGCCTCTCGACCCGTGCCCGACGCGCGGCTCCCGAGGCGTTCGGTCCCGACGGCGCGCCGCTGAATCTCATCCAGGGAGAATGGAAGTACCGCGGGCGGGGAAAGGCGTTCCTCTCCCCCGTCGACGGTTCTACCCTCGGCAGCTTTCCGCGGATCGACTTGCAGACCGCACGCCTGGCCGTCCGCGGAGCAGCGTCCGCCTTCAGCCGCTGGTCACGCGTCGATCTCGACGAGCGGCGACGGCGAGTGACCGCCTGTCTGGATCGCCTCCGCGAGCATCGCGAGCTCCTCGCCTTTCTCCTCGTGTGGGAGATCGGCAAGCCCTACGAGCAGGCGCTGACGAGCGTCGACCGCTGCATCTCCGGTGTCGAGTGGTACGTCCAGAACATCGAGCCGATGCTGGCCGGGCGGGAAGCGCTTGGCCTGATCTCCAACATCGCGTCGTGGAACTACCCGATGTCCGTGCTGATGCACGCGCTGCTCGTGCAGATGCTGGCAGGCAACACCGTGATCGCGAAGACCCCCAGCGACGGAGGGCTTTTCACGCTGACGGTGGCGGTGGCTCTGGCCGCGCGGGAGCACCTGCCCGTCACGCTCGTCAGTGGATCCGGCGGCGAGCTCAGCGATGCGCTCGTGCGCAACGACGACATCGCCGGCCTGTCTTTCGTGGGCGGCAAGAGCAGCGGCCGCGATGTGGCCGCGAGCCTCTACGACCGCAACAAGCGCTACATGCTCGAGATGGAGGGCGTGAACGGCTACGGCGTCTGGCACTTCTCCGACTGGGAGCGACTCGCAGGGCACATCAAGAAGGGGTTCGAGTACGGGAAGCAACGCTGTACGGCCTATCCCCGGTTTGTGGTCGAGCGTCGCCTCTTTCCGAAGTTCCTGGAGACCTACACGACAGCGCGGAAGGCGGTGACGTTCGGTCATCCGCTCCTGGTGAAGCACGCGGACGATGCGCCGCCCAAGCTCACCTATGGGCCCCTCATCAACGACCGCGTCGTCGAGGATCTCCGGACGAAGTACAGCGAAGCGCTCGGGCTGGGCGCGGTCGGTGTCGCGGAAGGCAGCATCGAGGACGGCGTCTTCTTCCCCGGTCAGGACGTTTCGGCCTACCTGCCGCCGCTCGCGCTGATGAACGTCCCCCACAAGTCGCGCCTCTACCACAGCGAGCCCTTCGGCCCTGTCGACACGTTCGTGGTTGTCGACAGCGAGGAGGAGCTGATCGCCGAGATGAACGTCTCGAACGGTGCGCTGGTGGCGACCATCGCCTGCGACCACGAGGCCGAGGCGACGGCCCTTGCGAGCGAGCTGCGGGCGTTCAAGGTCGGCATCAACCAGCTGCGGTCGCGAGGGGATCGCGAAGAGGCCTTCGGCGGCGTCGGAGCCTCTTGGAAAGGCTGCTTCGTGGGCGGTGAGCATCTCGTACGCGCTGTGACCCGTGGCCCTGACGACGAGCGGCTTCACGGCAACTTCCCGGACGGCACGCACCTGCCGGACCGGCGCTGAACGCACTTCCGAACCCCTTCCCGTTTCGTGACTGAACGATGACAATGGGCTGGCCGATGGGTGACCCAACGCCCGTCAGATCCGCGCACGATGCCAGACGTTGCAGGGCTTCAGCGGGCGGACCCGGCGCCCTCCCCTCATGTCGAGGGGAGGACCGCCGTCCACCAGCCCGGCACGAGGGGATTCGGTATGCGTCTGGGTACTCGCGCTTCAGTGGTTCGACTTTTGGTATCCGCGACGTTCATCGCAAGCTGCGCGGTGATGTCTCCCGAGACGACCCATTCCGGGACCCCAGCCTCCAAGACGGACGGGCGGCTCGGAACCAAATCGGGAGACACTCGGCCGAGTGACGCGCGCAACTCCGTGCCACCGATGAGTCGCCCCTACTGGCCCGAACCGAGTACGGACCAGAGCAAGTCGCCTTCTGGCGAGAGCTCCCAGTCCGTCTCCAACCGCCACCCGCAACCTCTCGAAACTGTCCAGGCCATCGCCACAGGCCCCTTCGCGGACACCACTTTCCAGCACTTCGGCGTGAACCCGACCTTCGACACCGCCGAGCAGGACACCTCGACCTTTGGCGTGGACGTGGACACCGCGTCTTACACCCTGTCCCGCTCGTACATCGACCGTGGCGTGCTCCCGGACGAGGACGCCGTCCGCGTCGAGGAGTTCGTCAACGCCTTTGACTACGCCTATTCGCCTCCGAAAGACGGAGCGCTGTCCGTCAGCGCGGAGGTGTTCCCGTCTCCCAACCGGCGCGGCTATCACATCCTCGAAGTCGGGGTGAAGGGGCGCGAGCTGGACGACGAAGAGCGGCGCCCGGTTCACCTCGTCTTCGTCATAGACACCTCGGGCTCGATGGAAATCGACGACCGCCTGGGACTGGTCCGCGATTCACTGAAGATCCTGGTGGACCATCTCACCGAGCGGGACACGATCGGGATCGTGTCCTTCAACACTGGCGCGCAGGTGGAGTTGGAGCCGACGGTCGCAACGGATCGGGCACGACTCGGGCGGGCGCTTGACGGCCTCGCGCCTGGAGGAAGCACCAACGTCGAGGCTGGGCTGCGACTCGGCTACCGCCTCGCGGAGACCGGACTCGAGAATGGCGGCACCACCCGGGTGATTCTCCTCTCGGACGGCGTCGCCAACACCGGCCTCACCGAGGCCGACGCGATCTTCGACACGGTCCGGGACGAGGCGAAGAAAGGCATCACCGTCACGACCATCGGCGTCGGACTCTCGAA
>JAODBN010000223.1 GCA_025463965.1 Acidimicrobiaceae bacterium | reverse complement strand
GGTGCACAGAGAGCCCGTTGCGTGACGACGCCTCTGCGACGAGCTGCTGGACTCGGCGGGGCCGGAGCAGGCGGCCGGTCTCGCGGAGATGGAGGGCAACGTTCTCCCACACGGTGAGGGCCGGGACGAGTCGGAGGTCCTGGAACACCATGCCGAGCCCGAGGTCGCGCGCCACGAGCGGCGACGTGATCGAGACGTCGCGACCGTGCACCGCGATCTGCCCGCCGTCGGGACGATAGACGCCGTAGAGCATCTTCACGAGTGTCGACTTGCCGGCCCCGTTCTCTCCGAGCAATGCGTGGACTTCACCGGCACGGACGGTCAGCTCCACATCGTCGTTGGCGCGCAGCGGCCCGAAGACCTTGGTCAGGCCCCGCACCGACAGCAACGGCACCGAGTCCACAGGCGCGACGGATTGGTCCGTGTCGAGCGCCGCCAGGCCGGTTACCACGAGACGTCCCGTTCCCCGATGCTCAGCATCCGCTCAAGCATGCGTGCCACCGCCACCTCCACCACGCCTTGCGACTGCTGAATATGGGCATCGAGGAGCTGAGCAGCCTTGGCGTTGCGGCGGGCGATCACCGCGTCGAGGATGGCCAGGTGCTGCTCGATCGTGCTTGCGATACGCCCCGGGGTGATGAAGTCGTGCGTTCGGACCGGCCGGATGCGCTCGCTCAGCTGTCGGAGCTCGTCGGCGAGCTGCTGGTTGCCCGCCGACTCGGCCAGGCGGCCGTGGAAGTCCTCGTCGAGCAAGACGAATTCCGGATCGAGCGCCGCGCTGTCGGTATCGATGCCCCGCCATTCATCGCGTAGTTGCTCAAGCGCGTCCCGGTCGTGGCCCCGCGAGCCTGCGGTCCGGCGCAGAGCGAAGAGCTCGAGGGCACGTCTGATCTCGTAGAGATCGCGCATGGTCTGGACGCTCGGGTTGAGGACTCGAAAGCCGCCTTCGGGATGGCGGTCGAGGAAGCGCTCGGCGTGAAGTCGCAACAGCGCCTCTCGCACTGGGGTGCGCGAAACCCCGAGGCGCTCGGCGATGCGCTCCTCGCGAAGCCGCAGGCCAATGGGCACGTCGCCAAGCAGGATGAGGTTCTTTAGCTCGTGGTAGGCGAGTGCTCCCGCCGTGTACGAGCCTGTATACGAGCCTGTCGGCGAGGGAGTACTCACGAGGCGAACGGTAAGGGGACTCCGTTGCGCGCAGATGTCGCCTTTATGAATGCGGGATAAACAGCCGCTCAGCCCCTTGCGAAGGGGGCGGCATGTTCGTGGAGCCGGTTCGCCCGCCTGGCGCGCTCGCGTGCGAGCCCACAAACGTTGACTTGCGGCCGACCTAGCGACGAGAGTCGAGAGGACCCTTCGACGCGGCGAGGAACTGCCGCATCGTCGCCGCAACAAGATGTGCGACCCAGGTGGCGAATCGGATGTCGATGGCTTTTGGACTTCTGGCGGATCCGGTAACGCGTGCAGCGGTGCCCTCAGGGCTCAGACATCGGCTACTCGTTCGCCAGGCACCGATGGCGAAATTTTCATTGGACTGACGGTCATAGTTCCGTGCTTACAAGGGCTGGGACCCGGGCCTCGTTTGTAAGGCGGCCATCTCTTGCGTCGCCCAGCGATGATCGGCGCTACTGAGCCTGGACGATCATCAGATGATTGCCGTTGTTGTACCGGAAGAAGAACAGGAGCGGCACCCCGCCCTCACAGCGCATCAGGTGGTGGTCGACATCCACGCCCTTGTCCCGGAGTTCGGCCTGATCGGTCGCTGGGTCTGAGGAATCGAGGGCGATGCCAGTCCTCCGCCCAGTCTGGAAGTTGCCGGGCTGAGCAACGAGGGCGACAGACGCTCCGCCGCCTGGAAGGGTGACCTTAACCCAGCAGTCGCCCTCGCCGAAGAGCATGCCCGCGGTCAGGGTGAAGACCAAGGTGTCGTGCAGAAAGCGATCGCCTCGTCTTGGCCGGCCACATGCACCGCAGCCGCTCGTCGCGACGGCAAGCTCGGCGCCTGCCGGAGGCGCTGCGGATGTCCTCGGCCTAAGCCAACGGGTTGAAGTGCTCCACGTCGGGGGCTTCGGCGAAGTATGGGCTCAGGATCTCGCGCCACTGGCCGAACAGGGGAGAGCCCCGGAAGCCCTCGGTGTGGTCTTCGAGCGTCCGCCACTCGACGAGCAGGAGGAAGGTCGATGATGACTCAATCCCGCGCGCCAGCCGAGCCGAGATGCAGCCCTCGGCGGTCAAGATCACTTCTCTGGCCGCGGGAAAGACGGCGACGAACGCCTCCTCCTGGCCCTCTTGCACCTTGATGACCGCCCGCTCGAGGATCATTCGCCGGCGCCTCCGTGGGGCTCTGCCTCGACGCTCGCGGGCTTTGCCTTCGGCTCGGCGGTCTCGTCGGCGGCGTCCTCGAAATGAGTCCCGACCGATACCAGGCCAAGCACCTCGCTGAGCGCCGCGAGGCCTTCCTGCGCTGCGATCAGTGCGTTCACGTCGCCTCGCACCTTCAACCGACCCTCCACCAACAGCTCGCCGGCGGGAGTCCCGGTGGCGATCGCTCTTGCGGTCGCATACCCCTCGACGAGCACCACGTCGGCTTCGTCGACGGTGCCGGGGACGACGCGTGCCGGCTCCCCGCCACCGAGATGGAGGGTGTACGCCACGTCGTCGCCCTCCGCTGAGGGAAGCCCTGTGACGACCTGGCCCAGCGCCAAGCGCGGTCCGGCCTGGATCTCGGGGCTGGAGCGGAGCGCCTCGGCCAGCTCGGCCAGCCACTCGTCAGACAAGAATGCCGCCATCTCAGTCCTCCCGGCCGGCAGGTTCGCCGGAGCGGTTCTGCGGCACGAAGGTGCCACCGGAGAGCGGCTCGGCGGGGGAGACACTGTCCGGAACGACCGCCCCGCTCTCGCTGCGCACCTTGCTCGCGACTGCGGAAGAGGCCAGTGGTTCCCGACGTCCGAACAGCTTGCGGCCCAGCCAGAGGACCGGGTCGTAGCGGACGTCGACCACCCGCTCCTTGAGCGGGATGATCGCGTTGTCAGTGATGTGGATGCCCTCGGGGCAGACCTCTGTGCAGCACTTGGTGATGTTGCACATCCCGATCCCCATCTGCTCGCTGATGTAGCGGCGACGGTCGAGGACGTCGAGGGGGTGCATCTCGAGCTCAGCCAGGCGGGCGAAAAAGCGCGGGCCGGCAAAACGCGTCTTGTTCTCCTCGTGGTCGCGGATCACGTGGCACACGTTTTGGCAAAGGAAGCACTCGATGCACTTGCGGAACTCTTGGCTTCGCTCCACGTCCTTTTGGAACATGCGCCGGGTGCCGTCGGCCTCTCGCGGCCCGGGTGTGAAGGCGGGAACCGTGCGGGCGACCGCGAAGTTGTAGGACACGTCGGTCACGAGGTCCCGCATCACCGGGAAGCCTCGCATCGGCGAGACCGTGATCGGCTCGTCCTGGGGGAGGGCGCTCATGCGGGTCATGCACAGCAAGCGGGGGCGCCCGTTGATCTCCGCACTGCACGAGCCGCACTTTCCAGCCTTGCAGTTCCATCGAACCGCCAAGTCCGGGGCCGTCTCGGCCTGGATCCGATGGATCACGTCGAGCACCACCTCGCCCTCGAGGGCGGGCAAGGTGTAGTCGACGAGGCCGCCTCCCTCGTCGTCGCCGCGCCAGACGCGCATCGTGACCGTCCGCTCGCTGGCCGCGTCATCTCCGGTGGCGCCTGCAACTGCCGGCACAGCGCCCGCCATGGTGCCCGCCGCCGCCCCCGTTCCCGTCGCCTCGCTCGTACCGAGCGCCGTGGCCGTTCCTGGGGCCGGGGCGGCGGCGTCTACCTGCTGCTCGGAACGCTCCATCAGTGCGCCTCCTCGAAGAGACCACGGAGCTCGTCGGGCATTTGCGGGAGGGGCTCCTCGTGCACCTGCACTTCGCCGTCGACCAGCCGGTTGACCATGTTCACCTTCCCGAAGTGGTCTGGATCGGGCAGCGGATAGTCGTCGCGGGTGTGACCACCTCGCGACTCTTTGCGCTCCAGTGCCGAGGCCGTCGTGCAGCGGGCGACCGCCAGCATCGACTCGAGGTCCAACGCGAGGTGCCAGCCGGGATTGAACTGGCGGTGACCCTCGACTGAGACGCTCGCGGCGCGCTTTTCGAGGGTGCCGAGCAGGCTCCAGGCCTCCAGGAGCTCGGACTCGGTGCGGATGATGCCGACCAGCGACTGCATGGTCTCTTGGAGATCCTGGTGCACCGCGTAGGGGTTCTCACCCTCCCGCGCGAAGGGCGCGAGCGCGGCGTCGCAGGCCTCCTCGACCTGGGTCGCGTCTAGCTCGACCGGACCGGGCATGCTGAGCGCCCGCTCGGCGGCGTAGGCGCCGGCGCGCTTGCCGAAGACCAGCAGGTCCGAGAGCGAGTTGCCCCCCAGACGGTTCGAGCCGTGCATGCCACCGGCCACCTCCCCCGCGGCGAACAGTCCCGGCACGGTGCTCTGTGTCGAGTCGGCCTCCACCCGGACCCCTCCCATGATGTAGTGGCAGGTGGGTCCGATCTCCATCGGCTCCGCGGTGATGTCGACGTCAGCGAGCTCCTTGAACTGGTGGTACATCGAAGGAAGACGGCGCTTGATCACCTCGGGGCTGCGCCGGGAGGCGATGTCGAGGAAGACCCCTCCGTGGGGGCTTCCTCGGCCTGCCTTCACCTCGGAGTTGATCGAGCGGGCGACCTCGTCGCGCGGCAGGAGCTCAGGCGGCCTGCGGAAGTCCCGCTTGTTGTCGTACCACTGGTCCGCCTCCTCGATCGTGTCGGCAGTCTCCTTGGCGTAGAAGTCCGGGATGTAGCGGAACATGAACCGCTCGCCCTCGGCGTTGCGCAACACGCCCCCGTCACCGCGTACGCCCTCCGTAACGAGCAGCCCGCGCGCCGACGGGGGCCACACCATCCCGGTTGGGTGGAACTGGACGCACTCCATGTCGATCATGTCCGCCCCGGCCCATAGGGCAAGGGCGTGACCGTCACCGGTGGACTCCCAGGAGTTGGAGGTGAACTTCCAGGTCTTGCCGACCCCACCGGACGCGAGGATGACGGACTTGGCGGCGAAGACCACGAACTTGCCGCTCTCTCGCCAGAGCCCGAGGGCGCCGTTGACTGACCCGTCGGGAGCCTGCAGGAGCCGGATCACCTTGCACTCCATGAACACCTCGACCCCGAGCGCCACCGAGCGCTGCTGGACCGTGCGCAACAGCTCGAGGCCGGTCCGGTCGCCGATGTGGGCCAGGCGGGCGTAGCGGTGTCCGCCGAAGTCTCGCTGCAGGATCCGGCCATCTTCGGTGCGGTCGAACAGCGCGCCCCACTCCTCGAGCTCGAGGACGCGCTCGGGCGCCTCCTGGGCGTGCAGCTGGGCCATCCGCCAGTTGTTCAGCATCTTGCCGCCGCGCATGGTGTCGCGGAAGTGAACCTGCCAGTTGTCCTCGGGCCAGACGTTGCCGAACGCCGCGGCTACGCCCCCTTCGGCCATGACCGTGTGCGCCTTTCCGAGCAGGGACTTGCACACGACGGCGGTACGGGCGCCGGTCGCTCCCGCCTCGATCGCCGCGCGCAGCCCCGCGCCACCGGCACCGATCACGAGCACGTCGAGCTCGTGTCGCTCCATCTCTTCAAGCTTGGCCATCAAAAGATCCTCGGGTCATGGATGGTGCCGCTCGCCACCAGCCACACGTATAGGTCGGACACGATGATTGAGAAGAGCGAACACCAGGCGAACAGCTGGTGGTGCTCGTTCAGCGGTGTGAGCAGGTTCTTCCATAGCGAGTAGCGGAACCGGTGCTGGGAGAAGCGCTTCAGGCCACCCCCGCACAGGTGGCGGCAGGCATGGCAGCCGAGCGTGTACGCCCAGATGAACACCGCATTGGCGACGAAGATGAGCGTTCCCACGCCGAGGCCGATGCCGTTCGGGAAGCGGAAGGCCGAGATGGCGTCCCAGGTGAGGATGCCGGCGAAGATCACCGCCACGTACCAGGTGAACCGGTGCACGTTCTGCAGCACGAGGGGAAAGCGCGTCTCGCCGCTGTAGCGCTTGCGCAGCGCTCGCCCGCCCGGTGAGGCCGCAGATCCGGCGTCAGGGACTGCGCAGGCAGGCGGGGAGAACCAGAAGGAGCGGTAGTACGCCTTGCGGTAGTAGTAGCAGGTCGTCCGGAAGGCCCCGGGGAACACGAGGATCAGCCACGCAGGCGAGATCTTCCACCAGCTCCAGCCGCCCCATACGTAGCCCGCCGTGGAGCACGAGTGGGTGAGGCATGGCGAGTAGAGCGGCGAGAGGTAGTCGCGGCCCATGTTGCCGGCGTAGAAGTCGCCGTTTCGCAGCGCTGCCCAGATCGAATAGCCGATGAAGCCGAGCAGCCCGAGGGCGGTAAGGCCTGGCTGGACCCACCACCGATCACGGCGGAGCACTTTCGCCAATGGTGGCCCACCCCGGACACCCCCGATCTCGACGGGGATCGGTGTCGGCGCGCCTGGCGTCTCCTCCACCACGGTCACGGTCGCCTTCCTCCTCTCCGGGTGCCACTGGACGCCCGGTCGACCCGGGCGACCCGACCGGGCCGCTCCGAGGTCCTGGCCCTTCGGCCCGACAGCCCGACATCCTCGCGCCGTCGCGAGCGATCGGGCGAGACGGGCGCTGAGGCAACCCAATCACGAGCCGCCGCGGGCCCGGGGCGACGGCGTCGCTCGCAGAGCCCCTCGGTAGTCTCGGCCTATGCCTGCGTCACCGTCCGCTCCACCGTCTCGAGCCGCATTGCCGGGCCTCGGCCGTCCCGAGGACGCGTCTCCTCCGCCCGCGGCGAGGACCCTCGGCCAGCTGCGCGACTCCGGTTATCAGAGCCGCCCCGTGCGCGAAGAGCTGCGAGCGAACGTCGTCGCCCGCCTCGCCGACGGACGGCCGATCATCGAAGGAGTCCTCGGTTTCGAGGAAACCGTCGTCCCACAGCTCGAGAACGCCCTCCTCGCCGGGCACGACGTGATCCTCCTCGGCGAGCGCGGGCAGGCTAAGTCGCGACTGGTCCGCTCGCTCGTCGGCCTGCTCGACGAGTGGATCCCCGTCGTCGACGGCTCGGAGATCTTCGACGACCCCTTCGCCCCGGTCTCGCGCTATGCGCGCGAGCTCGTCGCCGAGCACGGCGAGGACACCCCGGTGAGCTGGGCGCACCGCAGCGACCGCTACGGCGAGAAGCTGGCCACGCCGGACACCTCGATCGCGGACCTGATCGGCGAGGTGGATCCGATCAAGGTGGCGGAGGGCCGCTACCTGTCGGACGAGCTCACGATCCACTCCGGCCTGGGGCCGCGCACCACCCGAGGCATCTTCGCCATCAACGAGCTGCCTGACCTGGCCGAGCGCATCCAGGTCTCACTGCTGAACGTGCTGGAGGAGCGGGACATCGGCGTGCGCGGCTACTCGCTGCGGCTGCCGCTGGACCTGGTCCTGGTGGC
>JAODBN010000136.1 GCA_025463965.1 Acidimicrobiaceae bacterium | reverse complement strand
CAGCTCGAGGTCGACGGGTTGTCGTAGGCCATCTCCACGTAGAGGTAGGAGTAGGCGCCAGCCGCCGGCGTCCCGGAGCTCGACATGTCCGCCGTCGGCAGCTCGAGCTCCCACCGTCCCGTCGTGGTGTCCCACTGCGGTGCCTGGGTGCTGAGGTTGGTGACGAAGGTCCAGCCGCCGCTCGAGTTCACCTCGAACTCGGAGTACGTGGTGCTATCGCTCCATCGGGCGAACAGGTAGTTCATCGGATGATCGAGCGTTCCCCCGAAATAGCCGGTGGTCGTACTGTTGAGCGAGCTCGAATGCTCGAAGTCTTGGCCGTAGATCATCATGGCGAACTCCGGCGACGCGCTGTACCCCGAGAGCGATCCCGAGGCGTTGTCCGCCCGCAGGTAGAGGTTGCTCGAGTCGTTCGAGATGTACGCCCGTCGGATCGTCGTCATGGTCGAGCCCGAGGCGCTCGAGTTGTTGTCGTTGTAGTAGGGGACGTTGTTCCACTGCGGCCAGTCGTTCGCCGGCGTGGTCGTCTCGACCATGGTGGCCTCGGCGCTGGCATTGACGCTCGTCGGGTACACCCGCGGGTCGTACTGGCCCGTGTAGGCGAGCGCCGTCATCAAGAACGCCGCCGCCGTGAACGGCTCGCTCATCGTCGAAACAATGGGCTGATCCGTCTGCCACGAGACCGCCTCGCCGGGTGGCATGTAGCCGACCCCTGAGACGCCCGCGTACCACTGCAGCCGGCTCAGCGCGTTGGACGTCTGTCCGGTGTACACCTCGTAGAGGGCGACCAGCATGGTCATGTTCGGCCAAACCGGCTCGGCAGAGCCTGCCTCGTTGCCGGCCGGGCTGTAGGGACTCGTGTCGTAGTACGTGTCCCCCTCGTAGCGCGCGATCCCCCACGTGTCGTGGGTGAGCGCCTGCTCGACCGTCGAGATCTGCTGCGCGGCGCGCTCGGAGGAGGCGTCGATGTCGCCCAGGGCAATCAGCTCGTCCGAGGACGAGTCGATCGTCGTGT
The DNA here is from genome assembly GCA_025463965.1 of Acidimicrobiaceae bacterium. GTDB lineage: Bacteria > Actinomycetota > Acidimicrobiia > Acidimicrobiales > Bog-793 > JAODBN01. The sequence continues at coordinate 5,699 of JAODBN010000136.1, read as the reverse complement.
CCGGCGACCCCGAGGAGGTCACACCCTGATTGTAGTAACCGGTGGTGTCGTTGAACTCGCCGGGCGGGTTCCAGCTGTAGGAGCGCTGGATTCCCGAGAGGATCGTGCTCGCCGCGCCGTTCCAGGCATCGGCGTCCGAGGAGCTGGACTCGTCGAGGGCCAGTCGTGCCGCGGCGCGCAGGCCGGCCACGTAGAACGCCGTGGTGAAGGTGTTGTATTGGTCGGTCTGCTCCCAGATGCTGTTGTCCTCCGGGCCGAGGTCGTAGGAGCCGACGTTGTCCTGGATGAAGTTGGCTCCGGCCTCGACCGCCGGCCAGACGTCGGCGAGGAACGTCGAGTCGCCCGTGTCCTGGTAGTGCTTGAGCACCCCGACGAGGAACTCCCCGACGCTGTCGTACTCCGGTTCGACGAACGAGACGTAGCCGCCCGACCACAGGTCATAGGTCGTATGCCAGTACCCGCCAGATTCCTGGTTGGCCGCCATCCACTCCCAGTACTGCTTGGCTTCGGCGTAATGGCCAGCGGCATCGAGGGCCATGGCGTCGAAGGAGGAGTCACGCACCCAGGCCTTGTAGCCGTACGAGCCGGGGTTCGTCGCAGCGGGAAACAGCCCGTCGCCGGGATTCTGCGAGTTCTTCATCACCACGAGGTTGCGCAGGTATGCAGTGTTGACGCCGGAGTCGGTCGTGGAGATCGTCTTGCCTGCCGCCAGCCAGGTCGAGTAGTCGCTGGCGGTCGTCGTGTACCAGTAGGAGCCCGTCTGGGCGCGTGCCGTGTCGGCGGCCGACTGGGCGGCCGTCATCGTCGACGAGATGCCCATGTAGTAGTAGAGAGTCTGTGAGGTCCCTGGGGCGATTGTCACCTGGTTCTGGAAACCCAGGTCGACGTTCGGCATCGAGATCGAGCTGTTGCCGTGCAGGCTGCCCGTCGAGTCGAACTGGCACCATGCGCTTGCGGTGGCGTCGGTCGGCGTGCAGTCTGAGTCGTTGCCGACCTGGTACGAGCCCGGTGTCTGCAAGGCGCCGACGAAGACGACGTACTGGCCGGACGCGGTCATGTTTGCGAACAGCGTCTTGCGCGTCGAGTCGTAGGACCCGGACACGTTGTCGGCCGTGTTCGTGTTATTGACGTGCACTTGGTCGAGGACGTTCCAGTTGTAGCTGGTCGTGCTCGACGGGTTGGTAAGCGTGTAGCGCACGACCATGAACGGCTCGTTCGGAACCATGACGAAGTCCCGTTGCATCTGGATCGGCGTGGAGCTACCGCTGTAGGTGCCGTAGCTGCCGTGCAGGACCCCGTTCTCGTCGAGGTACCCGGTAGTCGTGAAGTTCTGCGGCTGGTCGTACTTCACGTGATCTGTCTCGTCACGATAGAAGCCGGTGTAGTCGACGATCTGGTTGACGCCCCAGTCGCCCGAGTAATGCAGCTCAGCGATACGCGGCCCGTAGGTCGCCGTCTCTGTCTGGTTGAGCTTCGGCGCCATCCAGATCGCCTGCATATTGGACCAGTTGGAGAGATAAATGCTCGCCGCCGATGTCGTCGAAGGCGATGTGTCGGTCCCCGAGGTCAGCTGCACCTTTGGCAAGGTGGCGGACCCTGGTGGCGTCGAGGTGGAGGCAAGCCCTCCCCCGATCAACAGCGCTACCAAAAGTAGGGCGTAGCGCGGACGGAGCAAGCTGCGGCGACGCGACATCGCGGACCCCCTCGGAATGGCGAGACCGACTCCTGACCGGTCGGTTCCTTCACCAGGTGCACAAAGCTGCTGGCATCCAGTTGTACACATCTCGAACACACCGGTCAAGGTGCACTTTCACGTCATCTCGAACAGTTCGCTGCCGTACTCGGCCCGCTCGGACTCTCAAGGCGCGCCATGGCCCTGTAATCCTCGCGATGACTCCTTGACACGAGAACGCCTTCGACTTACTTTGTTCGATCACAGAAGTTACTGCGGCCCACTGGGGGGCCGTGACAGGGTTGGGGTCGCTGGGATGGCCATTCGTGCCGGGTCCGACGGCGCTCGGGCCCGTCTGCGCCGCCCTCTCCCCGCTTCCGGAGGTCCACGTTGATCCGCCATCGCCCCATCGGACGAGGCCACGCCTACCTAACCGAGCCTGACCAGCGCATGCCGGTCCGCCCGCTTGCTGGCAGCGCCCTGGAGCTGCGTGCCACCAGCGGGCGGGACCTGCAGGCCGTCGACGTGGAGCTCGACGTCGGCGGTCGTCGGTCCCGAGTGGCTGCGCGCGACGCCGGGGAAGCCGTGCCTGAAGTGGATGGCGAGTACGGACTGATCGCCGCGCGGGCGGACGGGGGACACCTCGCCGACGCCGTGTCGAGAATGGGCACCCAGCACGGCCGCACGAGCTGGCGCGCCAAGGTGGCCGCACCCGGCAAAGGTGAGCGGCTTCGCTACCGTTTCGTCGGCGGCGAGCAGCGCACGCGCTGGTTCTCGGTATGCGCCGTCGCGTGGGAGCCCGCTCCCGACGTGCTGCGCATCGAGGCCACGCAGCCCCAGCTGGCCAGTCGTGTCGTCGGGGACCGCACGGAGGTCCTCACCGACGGCGAAATCATCTACGGCCTTCGTTTCGGCCTCCGGCTGGAGGCCGGAGAGCGAGTCGTCGGATTCGGCGAGCGCTACGACGGCCTCGACCAGCGGGGCCACAAGGTCGACATCGCAGTCTTCGACCAGTACAAGGGGCAGGGGGGTCGCTCGTACCTGCCGATGCCCTTCGCCCACGTGCTCGGCCCCGACGGCTTCTCCTTCCATCTCGACACGGGCCATCGGGTTCGCTTCGACGTCGGTGTCACCGACGCGGACGTGCTCCTCGCCACCGTGGACCTCGAGCCTGGCCTCCCCGAGGCGTCGCTCCCCCTCCGGCTGTGGGGAGGGAGCCCCGCCGAGGCCCTCGCCAGCTTCCTCGATGCCACCGGGACCGTCGACGCCCCGCCGCCGGAGTGGATCTACCGGCTTTGGATGAGCGGAAACGAGTGGAACACGCAAGCCGACGTGGAGCGAGAGGTGGCACGTCACGAGGCTGAGGACGTTCCCGTCGGTGCCCTCGTCATCGAGGCCTGGAGCGACGAGGAGACCTTCGTCGCCTGGAACGGCGCGCGCTACGCCCCGCACCCGGATGGCTCGCCGCACCGCCTGGCGGACTTCACCTTCCCTTCCGACGGGCCGTGGCCGGACCCGAAGGCGATGGTCGACGACCTCCATCGCCGCGGGGTCAAGGTGCTCTTGTGGCAGATCCCCCTGGTCGCCTCGCGCCGTGGCCAGGCGGGGATGGACCGCGAGGTGATGGTCGAGCAGGGGTACTGCGTCCGGCGAGACGACGGCCTTCCCTACCGCAACCGCGGCTGGTGGTTCCCCGGCGCGCTGATGCCGGACTTCACGAATCCTGACGCCACGCGCTGGTGGATCGAGAAGCGCCGCTACCTGCTCGATGAGATGGCGATCGACGGCTTCAAGACCGACGGTGGCGAGCACGCCTGGGGCGCCGATCTGCGCTACGCGGACGGCACGACGGGTGGTGAGACCAACAACCGCTTCCCGGTGCGCTACCACGCCGCCTACCACCAGCTGATGGCCGAGTCCGGCATCCCGCCGGTCACCTTCAGCCGGGCCGGCTTCACCGGTTCGGCGGCCGTGCCCTGCCACTGGGCCGGCGACGAGGACTCGACGTGGGAAGCGTTCCGCGCCTCGATCTGCGCCGGGCTGTCCGCGGCCGCCTGCGGCATCGTCTTTTGGGGCTGGGACCTCGGGGGTTTCTCCGGACCTGTCCCCGACCCCGAGCTGTACCTGCGCTCGGCCGCCGCCGCCTGCTTCTCGCCGATCATGCAGTACCACTCCGAGTACAACCACCACCGGACCCCGAGCCGCGACCGCACGCCGTGGAATGTGGGCGAGCAGACGGGCGATGCCCGTGTCGTCAAGATCTTCGGCCACTTCGCCCGGCTGCGCGAGCGCCTCGTGCCTTACCTCGCCGAAGCCGGGGCGGCCGCCGTGAAGGCGCGTGGCCCCCTGATGCAACCGCTGTTCTTCGCCACTCCCGGGGACGAGCGCGTGTGGGAGTTCCCCGACGAGTACCTCCTCGGGCCGGACCTCCTCGTCGCCCCGGTGACCGAGCCGGGCGCCACGACCCGGCGCCTCTACGTCCCCCAGGGCACGTGGGTCGACCCATGGACCGGCGAGGAGATCCGCGGCGCGACGGTGATCACGCGCGAGGCGCCGCTGGACCAGATCCCCGTCCTCGTCCGATCGAGCGCCGCGCAGCGCCTCCTCGGCTGTTTCACGCCGAGGCAGACCTCGGGCACAACGGCGCCGATGGCCGAGGTCCGGTGACGTCAGGGGTCATCAGCGCTGTATGTGCGCCGACACAGCGGTAGGGGGCCCAACGACATGTAGGTGGCGTGCCGCGCTGGTCGTCCAGCGGTCCCTTCTCGTCTCCGAGACTCAGGTGACTTGAGCAACGATCCGACCCATTTGGCACGGGCCGGTGATCGCCACAGAACCCACCTGTCAATGGATGGTTAGGATCGGCGGGCGATGAGCGACGGCGCGCTCCAAAGCCTGATGGACGAGCCCGACTACGAGGCATTCTGCCAGGCAGAGCTCGCCGATCCCTACGACCTGCTCGACCGGCTGCGTTCCGTAGCGCCGGTGCACTGGAGCCCGCTCCTTGACGCCTGGGTGGTCACGAGCTACGACGACGTCACGACCGCGCTGCGCGATGAGCGGCTACGCAGCGATCGGGCGGGGATCAACGAGCGCGGTATCCCCGACGACCTTCGCCCCGGGTACCAGTCGCTGATCAACCACATCTCCAACTGGCTCGGCTTCACCGACCCCCCGAAGCACTCGCGCCTGCGCGAGCTCTCGCGCGCCATGCTCAATCCGACGCTCGCGCGCGCCTTTCGACCGTGGATCACCTCATTCGTCCACGAGACGATCTCCGAGATCGAGCGCGAGGAGCACGTCGACCTGCTCGACCGCTTGGCGCTGCGGCTCCCACTGGCCCTCATCGGCGAAGCCCTCGGAATGCCCGAGACCAGCATGGACCGCTTCCACACTCTCACCTGTGACGTCGGGCCCTTCGCCGGGCGGATGAACCCGTCATGGGATCTTGAGGCGCAGCAATCCGTGGACCGGGCGAACGAGAGCTGGTTCGCGCTCGAAGACATGTTCCGCCAGCTGATCAGGGAGAAGCAGAGGGCGCCGGCCGACGACCTGCTCACCAGACTGGTGAGCTCCTCGCAGGACGGGGTGATCTCCGACGACGAGCTCATCGGGCTGTCGGTCTTCTTTCTGGCGGCGGGTCACGGAACGGCGCGGGACCTCTTGGCGAGCGGCCTGTACCTGCTGATGACCCATCCTGACCAGGCGGCCAAGGTGGCGACGTCTCCGGCGCTCGTTGCGTCTGCGGTCGAGGAGGTGCTTCGCTACGAGAGCCCGATCCCGACGATGTCCCGCCTGGCTGCCGACGATCTCACCCTCCGGGAGATGAAGATCCGCTCTGGGGAGACGGTGCTGTTGCATCTCGCCGCGGCCAACCGCGACCCGGCGAAGTTCGAGCGAGCCGGGACCTTCGACGTGACGCGCTCTCCCAACCGGCACCTCGCCTTCGGCTGGGGAGCGCACTTCTGCCTCGGCGCGCCGCTCGCTCGTGAGCAGGCGAGCGTCGTCATCGCGGAGATGGCTCGAC
>JAODBN010000107.1 GCA_025463965.1 Acidimicrobiaceae bacterium | reverse complement strand
TGGCCAGAGTTCGCGAGCGGCGCGCTCGGTGAACCCCTCGGCGCCCAACGCGAGGAACATCTCGTGCGCGGCATGCAGCTGCTGGCGCGCGTCGATGCGCGTCGCTCGCGGCGTAGCCACTCGCCGTACCGGAGGTGGGCGCGGGCGAGCGGGAACGGACGCGCGTGCGACGAAGGCGCTCGATCGCTTCGCAGTACAAGCGCTCAGCCGGGGCGTCGGCTAACGCTGTCCTTCGACTGGGAGACGGAGATCGCTGGGGGCTAGTGGCAAGGTCGGCGGTTCGAGTCGCGCCAATGACCTCGGCGATTCAGAAGCGGCGGGTGGCGCCGCGTTCGTATATGTGCGAATTACGAGCTGGGGTGTGTGGTGAGGAGACGTGCGTTTGACGCCGCCCGTTCCCGCTGTCGCCAGGTGCCGGGTGGCTCTCCGTGGTGGCGGCGGAAGGCGGCGGCGAAGGCGAAGGGCGAGCCGTAGCCGACGGCGCTGGCGATTTGGGCCAGGCTGAGGTCGTCGGCGCGTAGGTGGTCGCGGGCGAGGGTCATCCGCCATTCGCTCAGGTATTGCATGGGGGCTTGGCCAAGCGCCTCCCGGAAGGTCCGGGCGAAGGCAGCCCTGGACAGGCCGCTGAGCGCGGCCAGTTCGGGGACCATCCAGGGGTGGGCGGCGTTTTCGTGAATGGCCTGGAGCGCTGCACGTAGCCGCGGGTCGGCGGAGGCCCGGTACCAGCGCGGTGCGGTCGCGCTGCGGCGAAAGTCGCTGCGGATGGCCAGCACGAGGAGCAGGTCGAGGAGGCGGTCCAGCACGAGCTGCTGGGCCGGTTCGGTACCGACAAGCTCACGTGAGAGCAGGGTGACCGCGTCCCGGAGGGGATCGTCGATGGCCGCCGAGAGGGTCAGGACCTGGGGCAGCGCATCGAGCAAGCCCCCGCCGACATCGCCTGAGAACTGGTAGGCACCACATAGGAAGACAGTGGCTTGCGGGTTGTCGCCGGGGTCCGCGTGGGGGTATCGAGCCCGGAACTCTTCCGGTCCCAGGCAGGCGGCGCCGGCCTCATGCCCGATGTGGTGATCCGGCCCGCCACGCACGAGCGCGACGGTTCCCGGCAGGAGCTCCACCGCGTGTTCGGGGTCGTCCAGCCATAGGTAGCCCCGCCCGCGGACGACCGTGTGTACCGCGAGTTGGATCGAGCCGCCGAGGCGAAGGCCCCATGGCGGCTCGGCGACCGTCCGGGCGAAGACGGCTCCAGTGGCCCGTGCCCGCACCAGATGGTCGTACAACAGGTCCATGGCACCACACTGCGCAGAACGAGCATCGGGGTCAAGCTGGCGAGAGCTTCACATAGATATTTGAGCGATGTACGCATTGATTCACTCGACCAAAGCTCCGATCATGGCACCATGAGCAACGAAGCACCTACCACGCTGATCCTGGGAGGCACCGGCAGGACCGGCTCGCGGCTGACCGGGACCCTCGCCCGGCGCGGGATCGCGACCCGTACCGCGGCGCGCAGCGGCGCCGACGTCCGCTTCGACTGGGACGACCCGGCCACCCACCCCGATGCCCTGGTCGGCGTGGACCGGCTCTATCTGGTGACTCCCGCTCTGCGTGTCGCCTACGCCGAGCAGGTCGCCGGCTTCCTGGATCTCGCCGAGACCGTCGGGGTACGCCACGTCACCTTCCTCAGCACTTACAACGCGGACCGGACGCCGCGGGGGATCGACATTGCTGCGGTCGAGGCCGACCTCGCCGCCCGTCAAGCGGTCACGCACTCCGTCCTGCGCCCTGCTTGGGTGATGCAGAACTTCGGCGATCATCACCTTCCGGTCCTCGACAGGGTGATCACGGCGCCGAGCGGTGGCGGCGCGGAAGCCTTCGTCGACGCGGAAGACATCGCGGCGGTGGCGGCCGAGACGCTGGTGGATCCCGACGCCCACGCCGGTGCGCGCTACACGCTGACCGGCCCGCAGGCCCTGACCTTTGGCGAGGTCGCCGAGATCATCGCCTCGGTGTCCGGCCGGCCCGTCGTCTACCACGACATCGACCCCGAAGCCTGGATCAGCGGCGCAGTTGCCGCGGGTGTCCCCGGGGATTACGCCGTGATGCTCCGCTGGCTGACCGGCACCATCATCGCCGGCAACGGCTCCGTGCCCACCGACGACATCGAGAAGGTCACCGGCCGGACACCAGTCACCTTCCGCCAGTTCGCAGAACGCAACGCCCAGACCTGGTCCGTGGAGGCGAAGTGAGCAAGACCGACAGTGACGATGCCCCGTTTGGTGCGAACAGCCCGTTCTTTCGGATCATCAAGGAGGGGCTGGAGGATTTCGTCGACGGTGACGACTACTTCGACCTCCTGGCCGAGGACGTCGTCTTCGAGTATGTGATATCCGTGCCGGGATACCCCAGGCGAGTCGAAGGGCGACAGAACATCGTCGACCTCTACCGCGACTACGGCGCCTACATGGAGCTGCAGAGCGCAGACAACCTCCGCGTTCACCGAGACCCAGAGACCTCGGTGATCGTCCTGGAATACGAAGTGCACGGCACCTCGGTCCAAACCGGCCGCCCCTACGACAACCGCTTCGTCTCCATCGTCACCATCGGCGACCGCAAAGTGACCCACTGGCGCGACTACCTGGACCCCATCGCCGTGTTCGACGCAGCAGGATGGCCGCCAAGCCCCCGCTAGCAACCCTGCACAGCAGTCGGTCACCAACCGCGCTTACGAGGTCTCGGGGCACGACACAAGAACCCGTCAAGCTGGATCATCGGGGAGATCTGTCAGCCCGGGTATGTGGCCATGCTGGAGCCTGCGGCGGCCGAGGTCGCCGCCGACAGCGCCAATCCGCCCTAACTGTCTCGATACGAACTACGGGACGGGTGTTCGCGCCATGGCACCATAGGTCGTGCAAAAGCGCACGTCAGTGACGTAGTGGGCGCTGAGGGACTCGAACCCCCGACCTGCTCGTTGTAAGCGAGCTGCTCTAACCAGCTGAGCTAAGCGCCCGGGTCCGTGGATCTTCTCACTCGCAGCACCCCAGCCATGACAGGCCGGGGGGCGCCAACCGCCCGCGCCGTTGAGCCACCCGTAGGATCGGGTCCCAGCCGGATACGACCCGCCGAGAGGAGTCCCATGTCCCGACGCCGTGCCGACCCCCACGTTCTTGCGGTCGCCCGTGGCGATGAGCCCGCCGACCTGCTGTTGAGCGGTGGAACCGTCTTCGTGCCGGGGACTCGGGAGTGGATTCGGACCGACCTGCCCATCGCTTCGGGCGTGGTCGCCGGCTGGGGCCCCCGGGACGCGCACGAAGTGGTCGAGCTCGATGGGGCTGCACTCACCCCCGGATTCGTCGACGCCCACATGCACCTCGAGTCGACCAAGCTCTGGGTGGACGAGTTCGTGCGAACGGTGCTCCCCCGGGGCACGACGGCGGTCGCCGCCGACCCCCACGAGCTCGCCAACGTCTTCGGAGTGGCCGGTGTCGGCGCCCTCGCTGAGGCTGCAGCTGGGCTCCCGTTCACCTTTGGAATCTGCGCGTCGAGCTGCGTGCCGGCCTCCCCTTTCGAGAGCCCCGGAGCCGAGATCGGCGTCGCAGAGGTCCGCGAGCTGATGGAGCGGATCGGTGCGATCGGGGTGGCCGAGGTGATGAGTTTCCCCGGCGTGATCGCCGGTGATCCTGAGCTGCTCGCCAAGATCGCCGCCGCCGGAGACCGGCGGGTGGACGGCCATGCCCCCGGAGTCTCCGGCCGGCAGCTCGACGCCTATCTGGCGGCGGGAGTCGAGTCGGACCACGAGTGCACCACGCTTGCCGAGGCGCTCGAGAAGCGCCGCAAGGGCATGTGGATCTTCGTGCGTCAGGGCTCAGCCAGCCGGGACCTCGCGGCGCTCATCGGAACCGTGGTCGCCCAAGGGACCGACCGGGTCGCCCTCTGCAGCGACGACCGGGAGCCGGACACGCTCCTGACCGAGGGCCACCTCGACGACTGCCTACGTCTTGCCGTCGCCAACGGGGTGAGCCTCGAGGACGCCCTCGTGCTCGCGACGTCGAACCCGGCCGAGTACCACGGCTTCGACCACCTCGGCTGGCTGGCCCCGGGGTACCAGGCAGACGTCTGCTGCTTCGACGAGCTCGCCGGGCTGCGGCCGAGCCGGGTCTACCAGGCGGGACGCCTGGTGGCGAGCGACGGCGAGATCGTGCCGGGAGCCGTTGCGGACTCCCCCGCGCCGAGCTTCCTTCGCTCCTCGGTCCACCTCGATCCCCTGCCGAGCGCCGAGCGTCTCGATCTCGTGGCCCCGTCGGGACCGGTCCGGGTCATCGGCGTCGCCCCGGACACCCTCACCACCAAGGAACTGGTGCTCGATCTGAGCAAGGCAACCGAGCCGATCGCGCGGATCGCCGTAGCCGAGCGGCACCGGCGCACCGGGCGGATAGGGCTCGGCTACGTCCAGGGCTTCGGGCTCCGGCGGGGCGCGCTCGCCTCGACGGTCGCCCACGATGCCCACAACTGCATGGTGCTCGGGACCCTCGGCGACGACGGACCGCCCGACATGGCGATCGCGCTCGCGCGTCTCGCCGAGCTCGGTGGCGGCCAGGTCGCCGTGCTCGGGGGCCGAGTGCTAGCCGAGGTGGCGCTCCCGATCGCCGGGCTGATGAGCGACCGCCCCGCCGAGGAGGTCGCTGCCGCCGTGGCGCGCCTCGAGCAGGTCGCCGCCGAGCAGCTCGGTGTGAACCTGCCCGCCCCGCTCATGCACCTGAGCTTCCTCGGGCTCTCGGTCATCCCCGAGCTGCGTATCACCGACCGCGGCCTGATCGACGTGCGCCGCTTCGCCGTCACCGAGCTCGCCGCTCGCTGAGCACCCACCGGCGCGCGGCAGGTGGCCTCCTGGCTTCTCAGGACCCCGCGGTCAACGGGTAGACCCCGACGCTCGACCCGCAGGCCTGGAAGGAGTCCGGAAGGCTGAGCGAGTCACTCGCCCCGGGCGGGGTGATCTGCAGCGAGGCCACCGTGGAGCACCCGGCCCCGTTGACCGGGACCTCCGACACCGAGAGCACGAAGCTGGCCGTTCCCTTCGGAGCGAGCTCGACGGCCTTGGCGCTGCCGGGTTCTTGGACGTCGGAAATGGCGAGCTTGGGTCCCGCCCCTGCCCCACCCGCACCGGAGGCCCCGAAGAGCGCGAGCGTCGGGTACCCAGTGAGCGAGCAGGCGCTCGGTCCCGAGTTCGTGAGCACGAACGTGAGGTGCGTGGTGCCCGCAGAGGTCTGGGTCCCTCCCGTCGAGGGCTGGAGCACCCCGGTCGAGCAGGCCGCTGAGGTGGTAGCGGTCGTCGTGCTCGTCGATGGGGTCGAGCTCGACGAGGACGAGGAGCTCGACGAGGACGTGGAGCTGGGGGCGCTCGTCGTCGTGTCGACCTTCGAGGACGGGGTCCCGCTCGGGGTGGACGAGCAGGCTGCAAGCACAAGGCCGACAGCGAGCAGCACGGATCCGGACGCCATCTTGCGGGCGCGGAGACCGCCGGTCACGGGAAGAGGCCCCGTAGCTGGGTGGCCTCGGCGATGCGCTCGACGCCGAGCGCCATGGCGGCCTCCCGCAGCGGGACCTTGAGCGCCTGAGACTGGCGCCAGGTGGCGTCGAAGGCCTGCGCCATCGTCCGGCGCAGGCGCTCCGCGACGACGTCCGCCTCCCACGCGTAGCCGCCGCGGTCTTGGGCCCACTCGAAATAGGACGCGGTCACGCCACCGGCGTTGGCCAGTACGTCAGGAACGACCACGATGCCCCGGCTGGCGAGCACCGGATCCGCCTCGGGAAGCGTCGGGCCGTTCGCCGCCTCGACGACCACCTTCGCTCCGAGCGAGGCCGCGGTCGCTGCGTCGATCACACCGCCGAGCGCCGCGGGAACTGCGAGCTCGCACTCGATCGAGAAGAGCTCTTGCGGGTCGATCGCCTCGGCGAGGGCGAAACCGGCGACGCTCCCCGTCTGCTCGGTGTGCTGGGAGAGCGCTGCGGGATCGAGGCCCGCCGGGTTGTGGACGGCCCCGTCGACGTCCGACACGGCGACTACACGCATGCCGAGCGAGCTGAGCAGGTAGACGAGCGGGGCACCGACCTTGCCGTAGCCCTGGATCACAGCCCGCGCCCCGGCGAGCGGCATCCCGAGCTCGGCGAAGGTCGCCTGGACGCAGATCGTCACGCCCCTCGAGGTGGCACCGACGTGGCCGTGGCTCCCGCCGATCGCCAGCGGCTTGCCGGTCACCACGCCCGGGGTCGCCCGGCCGCGGATCATCGAGATCGTGTCCATCAACCACGCCATCACTCGGGCGTCGGTGTTCACGTCCGGGGCTGGCACGTCCCGATCGGGGTCGAGGAGCGGCCCCACCCCGAAGGCATAGCGCCGCGTCACCCGCTCCAGCTCGCCGGCCGACAGCGGGCGCGGATCGACCGCGACGCCGCCTTTGGCACCGCCGAAGGGGATGTCGACCACCGCGCACTTCACGCTCATCTCCGAGGCGAGGGCCTTCACCTCGTCCGCATTGACCGCCGGGTGGAAACGGATCCCGCCCTTGCCCGGGCCGCGGCTCGTGTTGTGGTGGACGCGCCAGCCCTTCAGGAGCTCGATGCGTCCGTCGTCGCGGCGGAACGGCACCGACACCTCGAGAACCCGCTCGGGCTCGATGACAAGGAGAGCGAGTCCCGGGTCGAGGCCGACCAGCCGAGCGGCCGACTCGAGGCGCTCACGTGCGGCCTCCCAAGCGCTCACGCGTTCAGTACTCATCGGGCGGCTCCTGCGGTCCGGTCAAGTTGGCGCCTTCCTGCCGAGAGATGGTCCTCCGCGCCTGCGCTGATCAGCGGCGAGTGGGAGAGCAAGAACAGCGAAGCGAACATGCAGGCGAGCGCGACGCCCTCCAGCGCGAACCGGTATCCGCCGGTGTGCAGGCGGTCGTCGAAGAGCCACACGCCCATGACGATGCTCGAGAGGGGGTTCAAGATGAGCAGGGCCGACTGCGAGGCCGCCACCGGGCCGGCCTCGAGGGCGTGCTGGCTGAGCACGAGGCCGGCGAGACCGGCGAGGGCGATCCCGTAGGTCTGCCAGTGCTCGAAGACGAGGAGCGGGCCGCGCGACCACAGGTTCGTCGCGGTCTTGATGAAGGCCGCGGTGAGGGCGAACGCCACCCCGCCAGCTACCCCGTACCAGGCCGCCCGCCATGCCCGAGGACCGCGCTGGGCCGCCAGCGTGGCGAGAGCGACCGCCCCGACGCTGGCGATGAGAAGGAGGATCCAGTCGAATCGCGTCGGATGGCCTTGTCCGCCGCCCGCACCGCTCACCACGAGGAAGATGCCGAGACCGACAACCGTGCCCGTCGCCCCGAGCCACTCTCGCCAGGTGAGGGTGCGCCGGAACCACAGGGCCAAGATGGCGAGCAGGAACAAGAGCTCGGTCACCATGACCGGCTGGACCGTCGAGAGGTCCCCGCGCGACAGGGCCAAGGCCTGGAGCAGGAAGCTTGCCGTCGTGAGCGCCAGCCCGGCGAACCACACGGGACGGCGCAGGACCCGCGCCATTAGGTTGCGCGACCCCCCCGCCGCTCCTGCCTCTTCGACGCCGATGCGCTGGAGCACCATTGCCAGAGCGTTCGCCGCTGCTGCGAGCAGGGCCAGCACCACTGCCATCGGCTCCGTTATAGCCGAGTCGCCCGCTGCAGGCCCCGTGAAACAGGGCTGCACCCGCTTCAGCTCGGTGGCTCTTCGTCGATGTATTTCTCGTCCCCCGCGCTGTCATCTGGTGCGACCGACCACCTGCGGCGGTGCAGCTCGGTCATCCCGAACCGGGCCACGGCCCGGCGGTGCTCGGGCGAGATGTATCCCTTGTTGCGTTCGAAACCGTAGGCGGGAAAGCGCGAGGCGTGGGCGATCATCGCCCGGTCCCTCGTCACCTTGGCGAGCACCGAGGCGGCCGCCACCGGGTAACAAGTGGCATCGGCGTCAATGATCGGCCGGGCGGCCCGGTGACCGGTGTAGTCCCACTTCCCGTCCAAGATCAGCGCGTCGGGCTCCTCGCCGAGGTGCTCGAGCGCCCGATGGCACGCGACGCGTTGGGCGAGCGTCATGCCGAGCTCGTCGCACTCCTCGGGGCTCGCCTCGCCGACGGCGTACGAGCCGCACCATGCGGCGAGGGGCGCAAAGAGCCGCTCGCGGACGGGCTCGGCCAGCAGCTTGGAGTCACGCACGCCAGCGGGAGCGCCGCGTCGCCTGCCCGGCCGCACGAGCACCACGCCGACGGCGACGGGGCCCGCCCAGGCACCGCGCCCGACCTCATCGACCGCGGCGACGAGCGCGAAGCCTTCCGCGAAGAGCGCCTCGACAGCCCGCCAGGTGGGCCGGGGGCTGGGGCGGCGTGGCGCCGGGCGGGCGGG
>JAODBN010000070.1 GCA_025463965.1 Acidimicrobiaceae bacterium | reverse complement strand
CTCGAGCGCGTCCGACCGCTCGCTCACGCCGGCCTCAACGGCCGTCTGTGGTCACCCACGCGCTCGAGGCGGGCGATCGATTCAGCGGTTTTGGGGTCGGGCGCCGAGCCGAGAAAGGCATCCAGGATCTCCCGACCGAGCTCGGGGGCGAGCAGCCGAAGGGACAGGGCCAGCACGTTCGCGTCGTTCCAGCGGCGGGCGCCGGCCGCAGTCGGGGCATCTCCGCAGAGCGCCGCTCGGACCCCGGGCACCTTGTTGGCGGCGATCGCCACACCCGTTCCGGTGTAGCAGCAGACCACCCCTCGCTCGACGCTGCGCTCGGCGACGGCCTCGCCCACGCGGCGGCCGACCTCCGGCCACTCCTGGCCGGGGGCCACCCACACCACCTCGTGGCCGAGCGACGCCAGGTGCTCGACCAGTTCGTCGACGACGGTTCCTTCTGCGTCGGTGCCGAGGGCGATCCGCATTCCGCCGAGGGTATCGGAGGCGGGGCTACGCGGACGAGGTGTCGCGCTCAGATCGCGGTGAGCGTTGCATCAGCGAGGGGATCGTCTCCAAAGGAGACCGCCCACCGTGCCATACCGCCACCACCTGCTCGGCGACGGGGACCTCCACCCGGGCCCGGCTCGCGAGCTCGACGAGGGGCCGGCAGCTGCGCAAGCCCTCGGCCACGACCCGCGGCCCGAGAGCGTCGGCGGGATCCCGGCCTTGGCCGAGAGCGATCCCCGCCGCAAGGTTGCGAGACCGGCGGCTCGTGCAGGTGGCGACGAGATCGCCCACGCCGGCGAGCCCCGCGAAGGTGGCGGGGTCTCCCCCGAGCGCGGTCCCGAGCCGGGACACCTCCGCGAGCGCGCGCGTGAGGAGCGCCGCCCGGGCATTCTCACCGAGCCCGAGGCCGACGGCCATCCCCGCCGCGATGGCCATCACGTTCTTCGCGGCCCCGGCGATCTCACAGCCGATCACGTCCGGATTGGTGTAGATCCGCAGTCGCTCGCTCGACAGCAGCTGCTGGATGTCGCGACCGAGCGCCTCGTGGTCGCTCGCCACCACCGAGGCGGCAGGCTGGCCTTCGAGGATCTCCCCGGCGAGGTTCGGACCGGTGAGAACGGCGACCTCGTTCCCCGCCCAGCACTCGGCGATCACCTCGCTCGGGCGCGAGAGGCCCGACTCCTCGAGACCCTTGGCGAGGCTCAGCACGGGAACCTCGGGGGGCGGGGGCGACTCGGCGGCCGCAAGGACCGAGCGAAGCCCGTGAGACGGCACCGCCACCACCACCAAGGTGGCGCCCGCGAGCGCCTCCTCCAGCGAGGCCGTCGCCCGAAGCGAGCCCGGGAGACGATGATCGCCGAGATAGGCGACGTTCGTGCCCTCGCGGGAGATCTCCTCGGCGATCGAAGCGTCCCGAGCCCAAAGCCAGGTCTCGGTGCGTTCGGCGAGAAGCTCGGCGACCGTGGTACCCCAAGATCCCGCGCCGAGCACGGCGATCTTTGCGAAGCGGCTGTCCGAAGCTCGGCCGCGCTGCTCGGGGGACGCTCCTCCTCCGGCCACGCCTCGCCACGCTACTGGCCCCCAACGCGCCGACGAAGAAGGCCGTCCGAGCGCTTCCGTCCGGCGGCACGTCCATAGACTCGGCGCGTGCGGGCCGTGCTGGTGCCGGTGAAGTCTTTCCGCTCGGCAAAGGGTCGCCTTGCTCCAGTCATGGGCCCCGAGGGCCGAGCCGAGCTCGCGCGCGAGCTGGCGAGCCGCGTGCTTGCCGCAGCAAAGCCCCTCCCGCTCTTCGTCGCGTGCGACGACGGGGACGTCGCAGACTTCGCGATCGCGCGCGGCGCCCGGGTGCTGTGGACTCCCGGTAGGGGCCTCTCGGCGGCCGTCGGGGCTTCGGTAGTCCACCTCGCACGGCGCGGGTTCGAACTCGTCGTCGTGGCGCACTCGGATCTGCCCTTTGTGCCGTCGCTCGCCGAATTCGGACGCCCCGGCGTGGTCACCTTGGCCCCGGACCGGGTCGCTCAAGGCACGAACGTCGCCGCCGTGCCGGCGGCTTCGGGCTTTCGCTTCTCCTACGGTCCGGGCTCCTTCGACCGCCACCGCGCGGAGGCCGAGCGGCTTGGCCTCGTTTGGGAGGTCGTGCGGGACTGGCGCCTTGCCACCGACGTCGACCATCCTTCCGACGTCCCGCTCGTGCGCTGACGGCCCGAGCGAGGCGAAAAAAGGAGAGATAAGCCGTGGCGAGCGCCAACCTTGAAGTCCCCGGACGCGCCCTGGCGGTGGGCGCGCACCCCGACGACGTCGAGTTCGGGTGCGGCGGCACCCTCGCCAAGTGGGCCGCGTCGGGCTGCGAGATCCTTCACGTCGTGTGTACCGACGGATCGCGGGGCAGTTGGGACCCCGCTCAGGACCCCGCCGAGCTCGTCACGCGGCGCCAGGAGGAACAACGCGCCGCCTCGATCGCGCTCGGAGGTCGCGGTGAGGTGGTCTTCCTCGGATGGCCGGACGGCGAGCTCGAGTCGGGACTGCGCCAGCGCTGGCAGATTGCGGAGGCCATCCGGGCATTCCGCCCCGACGTCGTGCTCGGCCACGACCCGTGGCGGCGCTACCGACTCCATCCCGACCATCGAAACGCCGGGTTCCTCGTCACCGACGGGATCGTGGCCGCCCGGGACCCGCTGTTCTTCCCCGAGCTGCGCCACGGGCCGCACCGGCCGGCGACGCTGTTGTTGTGGGAGGCCGATGAAGCGGACCACATAGAGGACGTCTCCTCGTCGTTCCCGACCAAGCTCGCCGCGCTCTTGGAGCATCGGAGCCAGCTGCGCTCCACGATGCACATCGACCACGACGACATTGCCTCGCCCTCGGGAGCCGCAGCGCTCGAGGCATTCACGGAGCGTCTTCGCCAGCACCTGTCCGAGGCCGGGGCGAACGCCGGGCTCGAGCTGGCAGAAGCGTT
>JAODBN010000069.1 GCA_025463965.1 Acidimicrobiaceae bacterium | reverse complement strand
ATGAGGTTAGAAGAGGTGTCTGTGAGCACCGCTCCGACGGCGACCGCCAGCTCTGAAGTGCTCTACTGAATAGATAGTGGCGCAGGCTCTCAGAAGTAGATCGTGCGCTTGGCCCGCTCGGCGACCTCGTCGAGATCGCCGGTCCACGCACCCGAGGAGAGGTACTTCCAACCGCCGTCGGGCGACAGGAGGACGATCACGCCTTCGTCGAGCTGGTTGGCGCATCGGATCGCTCCCGCGAGCGCGGCCCCGGTCGAGATGCCCGCGAAGATCCCCACGTCGGCTAGGCGCCGGGTCCATTCGATCGACTCACGCGGGCGCACGACGGTCTTGCGGTCGAGCAGCTTCTCGCCGCCGAGGTCGGTGAAGATCGGGGGCACGTAGCCGTCGTCGAGGTTCCGCAGGCCGTCCACCATCTCACCGCTCGGGGGCTCGATCGCCCACACCTGGATGTCGCCTCGCTGCTCCTTCAGGTAACGGCCGACCCCGAGCAGGGTGCCGCTCGTGCCGAGACCTGCCACGAAGTGCGTGACCTCGGGACAGTCCCGCCAGATCTCGGGCCCGGTCCCCTCGTAGTGCGCCCGAGGGTTGGCCGGGTTGCCGTACTGATAGAGGAAGGTCCACTCGGGGTGCTGCTCGGCGAGGGCGCGTGCGAGGCGGACGGCACCGTTCGAGCCTTCCGAGCCCGGCGACTCGATGATCTCCGCGCCCCACACCTCGAGCAGCTGGCGGCGCTCGATCGAGACGTTGCCGGGAAGCACCACCTTGAGGTGGTAGCCCTTCACCCGACAGACGAGGGCGAGCCCGATGCCGGTGTTGCCCGAGGTGGGCTCAAGCAGCGTCGCCCCCGGCGAGAGCACGCCGCGCGCTTCGGCGTCCTCGATCAGCGAGAGGGCGACGCGATCTTTGACCGAGCCACCCGGATTGGCGCCCTCGAGCTTGACGAGGATGCGAACGCTCGGCTTCGGGCTGAGGACCGAGATGTCGACGAGCGGGGTGTTCCCGATCAGCGAGATGACGTCGGGGTAGACGGCCACGATGCCTGCTGGCCTCAGGCTCCCCCGGCGACGGCCGGGAGGATCGTCAGCACCGAGTCCGGGCCGACCTTGGTGTCGAGGCCATCGAGGTAGCGCACGTCGTCGTCGTCCAAGTAGACGTTGACGAATCGGTGCAGCTCGCCCTCATCGGTGAGGAGCTGACCGGAAAGGCCCGGGTAGGCCTCCTGGAGCGTCCGAAGGGCGCCGCCGACGGTGTCGGCCTCCACCGGAACGATGGCCTGGCCCCCGGCAGCGGGGCGCAACAGGGTCGGCAGGCGGACTTCCACGGGCACGGCTCCTCCGTCGGGCACGTCGAGCATCGCCGACCGGCGCAGCCCGAATGTTGACCTCTCGGGTCGGATTCTAACGCCCTGGCCTCGGGACCGGTTCTCCGAGCGGCCGTTCCTCGAAGATCGGCTCCTCAGCGATCTCCCCACCCACGATCCGATAGGAGCGCACCGACGCAAGCTCGTCGCGCAGCGAGACGAGCACGTAGTGCCAGTCGGGATCGGGTGCTTGGTCGACGTCAGTCGGCGAAGGGTACGCATCGGTGTGGGTGTGAGAGTGGAAGACACCCACGACCGCCAGCCCGTCTGCTTCGGCCTCCCGGTCCGCCCGGAGGTGCGCTCGCGGGTCGACGGTGTAGAGGCGCCCGGACGCCGCCATGTTCGCGGTCGGGACGCACCGGGAGACCTCCCCTGCACCGAGCGGCCCGATGAGCAGGCCGCAACCCTCTTCGGGGTACGCGGTGAGGCAGTGGGCGATCATCTGGTCTCGCAACACCTCGGACAGCAAGAGCCTGCCTGGGCCCTCATCCGCTCCCCCGCCGGAGCCATCGGCATCGCTCATCGGCACCGGACGCTACCGTGTCCTGCCGTGCCGGCGAAGCAGCGAAACCGTCCCGGAAAGTCGGGCAAGGCCGCCGGTCGCGACGAAGGACCGGCTCCTAAGACGGTTGCCCGCAACCGGCGTGCCCGGCACGAGTACGACATACTCGAGACCTTCGAGTGCGGCATTGCGCTGCGCGGAGGCGAGGTGAAGTCCCTCCGAGCCGGGCAAGTGCAGCTGCAGGACGCTTACGCCCGGGTGGACGACGGCGAGGTGTGGCTTCACGGCGCACATATCGCTCCGTACGAGTACTCGAACGGCTTCGGCCTCGTCGATCCGGATCGACCCCGAAAGCTTCTTTTGCATCGCGAGCAGATCGACGAGCTGGCCGGCCGGGTGGCCCAGCAGTCGCTCACGCTCGTCCCGCTCTCGATCTACTTCACAGAGGGCCGGGCGAAGCTGGAGTTGGCGCTCGCTCGGGGCCGGCGCCTCTACGACAAGCGCCACGCCATCGCCGCCCGAGACGCCTCGCGAGAGGCCGAGCGCGCCATCAAGGAGTACGGCGGCCGCTGAGCCCGGCGATGGGCTCGCCCTGATCTCCGCGCTGACCGGCTACGCCCCGGAGGCCACCATCTCGACGCCCTCTCGCTCGAGCTCCTCGATCGCCGCTGCCGAGCTGTCAGG
Organism: Acidimicrobiaceae bacterium; assembly: GCA_025463965.1. GTDB lineage: Bacteria > Actinomycetota > Acidimicrobiia > Acidimicrobiales > Bog-793 > JAODBN01. The sequence continues at coordinate 20,458 of JAODBN010000069.1, read as the reverse complement.
ATTGACGCCGACGACGAGGTCGGTGAAGACCCTCGTGGGCCAGCCGAGATGGACAGCATCTCGGGCCGTCGCAAGTACGCAGTGGTCGGTGGCGATGCCCACAACGTCGATGGCATCCACCCCGGTCGAGCGCAGGTAGGCCGACAGTGGCCGCCCGAGCGAGTCCGTGCCGTCGAAGCCCGAGTACCCGTGATCGAATCGGCCCTTGTCGAAGTGCTCGCTGAAGTGAACCGCCGCGAGAGCCGGATTGAGCTGGGCGCCGGCACTCCCCGCCAGGCAGTGCACTGGCCAGCTCGTGGCGAAGTCCGGCGGCTTGCCGAAGTGGACGCCAGGGTCGAGATGCCAGTCCCGGGTGGCGAGCAGATGGTCATATCGGCCGGCGTTCGTCCGCAGCCAGTGGGCCAGCCGGCTTGCGAGGCCGTTGCCACCTTCCGCGGCGAGCGTCCCACCCTCGCAGAAGTCGACCTGGACGTCCACCACCACCAGAACGCGAGTCACGCCTTCAAGGGTAGAATGACAAGGCCGGTGAACGCCGGCGACCCGGTCGGTAGTCCGTCCGGGATGGACCACCTGGGGGTGACAGGCTTCGACTTCGGTCGTCGATGCGGGAGAAGCGAGCCGTGGTCTCCGGAACCACGTTAAAGAGCCGGAAACCAATACAAACGCCGAGCCTCAGCTCGCGCTCGCTGCCTAACTAGCAGCGATGTCTGCCCGGCCCCAGCCCCACGGGTCGGTCTGCAGGCATAATCTTGTGGGGCTTACCCCTTCGGTCTGTCAGCGCCCGAAGGGGGACAACTCAGCTGACTGGGGTCCCGTGCCGGTGCCGGCGGCGAGGCGGGACCTGAGATCAATCCGCCGGCTGCGCTCGGAGAAGTACCGTTGAGAAGCTGAAGGACGCGGGTTCGATTCCCGCCACCTCCACGAGAGATTTGAGCATCTGACCTGGGCCTTCGCTCAGGTCATTTTGCTTTGCGATACCAACGCGAGACACGACGGCTAAGCGCTGCGCCTCCGGGTTAGTCGGCGGCGATTGTGCCACTCCGGTTCGTGCTTGACACCGGGACTCCGGTAGCTGCCTGACACTTCCGGTCCTGGGCGACACTGGCTCCGGTACCTCACGACACGTTCGCCGACCCAGCAGCTAGCCGTCGTCACCTTCTTCGCTGTGGACGTTCGCGTCGACAGATCCGAAGGAAGCCCTGGCCGCCAACAACGCTCGTCCCGAGCTGAGGTGGCCTTTAAACAGCGGGGCCGAGCGCCTCGATCGCCGCCTTCACCTCGTCGGCAACGGCGGGAAAGCTTCCGGCCAGCAGATTGAACAGGCCGTCGCCGAACTCCGAAGGCCGGCGCAGCAGTTCGACACCGATCGGATTGTGATCTTCGTCCAGATCGACCATGAGGTCGTCAGCGAGCTCGATCGTCTCGGCGGACTCCTCAGCCTCGGTAAGGCGGAAATAGGTGGCCACTGCCTCAGTGTCGAACTCCACAATCACGTCGGCAACGCTAACTCCTCTGCCCTGCGTGGAGACGCTCATGACTTCGGCTTCGTAGCATTCAGGGTCACCCTCAGGCGGTTTGGCCTTCCCTTGGCATCGATAGCTAGATCCCGGCCCTGCTACGACTTAAAACGCCACCTGAGCGCAGCTCGAGTCATGCCAAGATGCGGAGGCAATGACCATTCTTGGGGACGACAAGGAAGTCCGGCTCCGAGATGCAGCGTTCCGATACCTCGATACGTTGGGACACACGAAGTTGGTCAGTCAGCAGGACCTCGCTTCGTTTGTATTCGAAGGCGAGTCGATTCGTCTCATGGCTCCTCAGCAGGGCATTTGGAAGCCTCGACAGCTCCAGGCCGCGCTCAGCATGCGTACTGTCTACGCAGCCGACCCCGCCCGCCGCCCTTACGAGGACGAGATCGGTCCCGATCGCTTCCTTCGCTACAAGTGGCGGGGTGAGAACCCGAAGCAGTTCGAGAATCGGGCGCTGCGTCTAGCCATGCAACGTGGGCTGCCCCTCATCTGGTTCCAGGGGATCGGTCCGGGCCTCTACCTACCGAGCTATCCCGTCTACCTCGCCGCTGAAGAACCTGAAGCTCACCAGTTTGTCGTGGCTTTCGATGTGGAGTCACTTGCGCTGCGGCGAGATCTTCTCGAACGCGAACCCGAGCTAGTCCGCGCTTATGCCGAGAGGGTCGTGCAGCAGCGGCTCCACCAGCGAGTCTTTCGAGAGCGAGTGCTCCTCGCCTACGAGAGCCGCTGCGCCATCTGCAACCTCCAGCATCGCGAGCTGCTCGATGCCGCGCACGTGATCACTGACGCAGCCGGTGGTCAACCCACCGTGACGAACGGCATCGCCATGTGCAAGATCCATCACGCCGCCTATGACGCAGACATCTTCGGGATCGCCCCCGACTACCGTATCGGCGTGCGGGCCGACGTGCTCGAGGAGTCCGACGGACCAACGCTGCGGTATGCGCTGCAGGCGATTGATCAGTCGGTCATTCAGCTCCCTCGGCAGCGCAGAGCACGACCAGACCCGACGCTGCTCGACATTCGCTGGTGCAAATTTCATGCGGGCCCGAGACAGAAACTCAACTCCGAAGTGGTCGAGCTGACCCGAAGCGCGAATTCATACCTCCCCAAGCGCCTCGCCGTGGCGACATTCTGCACAGATACTGACGGCGGTGAAACGGGTTGAGGTGATGCTGGATTCCGTTAGGCGTTTGGACGGATCGTGCGTCACAGTCCGAACTGGGTTCGCCTCTCGCCCACAAAGCGGAACAATGCCCAGGCGCGTCAGTCGGTCAGCCGCCAGTAGTACCCGTCGGGATCCTGGAGGCGAAAGTCGGTGAGTCCCCACGGTTGTGCCGTCAGATCCTGCAGCAACGGCCAGTCCTCGGCAACGACACGCTCCTGCTCGCCTCCTACATCCTCAACCATCAAGACGAGTTCGGTTCCCGACGGCGGAAGCCTGACCGCTCGGTCGACCGAAGCCCAGGCCCGAGTGGCACCGATACGCACGACACCGCGATGGAGCGCGACGTAAGGCCACTCAGCCTCTCTCCGGTCGACTGCCAATTTAAATGCGAGCACTCTCGTGTAGAAGTCGACCAGGACATCCAGATCCTCGGAGAACAGCTCGATCCTCAGGGCAGGCATCATGTCCGCTCCTCGCACGCTCCTTGGTTACGCCGGTGCTTCGACAGGGCGATGAACGATGGTCGCTCAGCCGTTCCCGGCCGGGTCCAGTTTCGCGAGGAGCCTTTGGAGCACCTGATCCTGCGCCATCAGGTGCTCTTGGATCTTCACGGCCTCGTGCAGAACTGCATCGGCGTCGTTGTAGGTGGCCTCCGATCGCTTGTCCGCCGCCGCGGCCAGCACGTTCTGGCCCACGATGATGACGGAGAGCAGAACCAACTGAAGGAAGGTTTGAGAGACCCACGAGACGAGGACCACCACGCTGTGGGAGCTGATCGCCGATGGAAGGCTCACCAGCGCGAGCCCGGCGAACGCGTATGCGCACCACATTGTGCCGACCCCCTCGGTCACCTTCAACGCGAGCCACGTGTTGAAGCGAGCCGCTGCCGTACCGCGCGGCAGCTGGTCGGTGGTGGCCACCGGATGTCCTTGGCCGGACAGCTTCTCTTTCGTCCGGTGGTGCGGAACGTACTGGTAGATCGGCTTCATCTCGGCCCCCTCGCTCTCCGCCGGCCGCGGCTTCGACTCGTCGGTCGCAAGCCAGCCGAGCACAAGCCGGGGCCCGGCGCTAGCCAAGTGGGTTTGTGGCACTTGGTGCGCGCTCCTAGGCCCTGTCCGAGCGGACCCACGATCAGGTGGCGTCTATTCGAGGTTGTCGACCAAGACGGGCTCGCGAACGCCGTCTGGCTCGAAGCCGAGCACCTGGCCATAGAAGGAGAGCTCGGCTTCAGCAGCGCGCTTGATGGTCTCGGCCCGGCGAAAGCCGTGTGACTCTCCGTCGAAGGGGACGTAGGCAACGGGCACGCCGCGAGCGCGAAGCGCCCCGACGATCATCTCTGCCTGATTCGGCGGGACGACCGGATCATCGAGGCCTTGCAGCACGATCAGCGGAGAGTCGAGCCGGTCGGCATGCGCGAGCGGCGAGCGCTCGGCGTAGGTCGCGGCGGCCTCGGGAAGGGGGCCGACAAGCCCGTCGAAGTAGCGCGACTCGAACTTGTGGGTGTCGTTGGCGAGCGCAACCAGATCCGCTATCCCGTAGATACTGGCGCCCGCGGCGAACACCCGCCCGAAGGTGAGCGCGCACAGCACCGTGTAGCCGCCGGCGCTTCGGCCGTGGATCAACAGCCGAGTCGGATCTGCTCGGCCCCCCGCCGCGAGCACGAGCGCCGCGGCTTCGCAGTCCGCGCGGTCGATGACTCCCCACTGGCCGCACAGCGCCCGGCGGTAGGCGCGGCCGTAACCGGAGCTGCCCCGGTAATCCACATCCGCGACCGCAAAACCGCGGCTCGTCCAGAACTGGATCTGGTAGTCGAGGTCCGATGAGGCCGAGGAGGTCGGGCCCCCGTGAGCGGAGACGATGAGCGGCGCACGCTCGCCGGCATCGGCCACGAAGTCTTGGTTGGTCGGCGGGTAGACGAGCGCGTGCGCTCGCTCTCCGTCAAAGGTCTCGAACTCGAAGGGTTCCGGGAGCGACAGATAGGCCGGATCGACGGCCGCGGGGCGGCTCTCGCGCACGACCTCGAAGCGCCCGGACTCGATGTCGACCTCAATGAGGGCGGGTGATTGCGTCGGCGAGCCGGCGATGACGACCACCGTCTTCTCCCCCGCCATCGTCACTGCCTCGAAGGAGGACCAGGGCGTCGAAAACTCACGAAAGCTCGTCGCCCCCGGCTCGAGCACACCGAGGTGACCGTGGCCCTGAGCCGTCCATGCCGCCACCACCGTCCCGCCCGGAGACACGCCGAAGTGGCGGTTGCCGAGCACCCAGTCTGGGCCGCCGAACTCGGCCTCCATCTCGACGAGTGCCGCGCCGGCACCAGTGCCGGTGTCCGCGTAGAGATTCCACCACCCGGTCCGATCGGAGACGAACATCAGCCGGCCGTCGTTGCCGTACCGAGGCTCGGTGAGCGACTCGCCCGGACCTCCGGCCACCAAGCGCTGCGCTCCGAGGACGCCGTCGTCGAACGGCGCCTCGTGAAGTTCGCTCGAATCCCAAGGCATGTTCGGGTGGTTCCACTGACACCAGGCCAGTCGGTCGCCTCCCGGGGAGAGTGCCGGGGTGCCGTAGAAATCTGCGCCGGCGGTCAGCACCCGTTCGCCGCTCCCGTCGGTGGCCACGGCCACGAGGTCGTTCACCGGTTCGCCGAGGAGATGGCGCTCTCGCACGCACACCACCCACTTGCCGTCTGGGGTGACGCTTGGCCCGCCGTATCGGAAGCCGGCGGAGCGCGGCGGCTCGGGCGTGATCGCCACCGGCTCGTCCCCCGGCACGAGGCGCCACATGCGCTGGTCCAGTGCGCTCGCGAAGTAGCACGTGCCCCGGTGCAGCGCGAAGGAAGCGCCGCCGTACTCGTTCACTCTCGTGCGGGTCGACCAGCCAGCCGGGAGCAGGTCGGATACCGATCCCATGGCGTCTCGGCGCACGATCACTCGCCTGCCCTGTTCCTCGGGCCGCTGCTCCACCCAGTAGAGGTCGTCACCCTCGACGAGCGGGTCTGCCAGTCCGACCGCGTGCGAGACGAGCAGGTCTGTGGTGATCGGCGAGGACCAGGTCCCGTACGGAGCGACGCTCGGCATGACCCAGAAGCTAACCCGCCCAGAGCCGCCGTTCTCCGAACGGCGAGGCCTTCGACCGCCAACGCGCAGCCGGCATTCTCAGCGCCTCGGGCGCGGCGAGTCCCACTGGTCCGACCAAAGGTCGTTCGGAAGCTCGCAGCCGCCGGGTAGAACATCGCAAGACCGCTCTTCCGCAAAGGAGACCGCCATGCCCGCACGCCCGGCCGGAGCCCTGGTCCTGTTCGGGATCACCGGCGATCTGGCGAAGAAGCTGGTCCTGCCGGCGCTCTATCGGCTGGAGGAGCGTGGGGATCTCGACCAGCCGATCATCGGCGTGGCCCGAAGCGACTGGCACCAGGACGACCTCGTGCGCCATGCCCGCGAAGCCGTCGAAGATGCGCTCGGAAAGCCCAAGGCCGAGGTGTTCTCCCGCCTGGCAGACCGGCTGAGCTACGTCCAGGGCGAGTACGACGACAGCCGCACCTTTGACCGGGTGAAACAGCGGGTCGGCCCCCGGGCGAGCTCAGCGGTCTACTACCTGGCCGTCCCCCCACCGGTGTTCGCGGTCGTCGCCGAGGCCCTCGCACGTGAGGGCCTCAACAAGCAGTCCCGCTTGGTGGTCGAAAAGCCCTTCGGCCACGACCTCTCCTCCGCCAAGGCCCTCGACCAAAAGCTCCGTCAGTTCTTCCCCGAGGAGCGGCTGTTCCGAGTCGATCACTTTCTCGGCAAGGAGTCCGTCGAGGACCTGCTTGTGTTCCGCTTCGCCAACGGTCTGTTCGAGCAGGTGTGGAACCGTGACCACGTTCAGTCGGTCCAGCTCACCTTCGCGGAGAACCTCGACGTCGCGGATCGTGGCGGGTTCTACGACCCGGTCGGGGCGATCCGCGACGTCGTGCAGAACCACCTGTTCCAGGTGCTGGCGTACCTGGCGATGGACTCGCCGAGCGGGAGCGACCCGGAGGCCGAGCAACGCGAGCGGACGAGACTGTTGCGGGCGGTGCGAACCCTTTCCAAGCGCAACGTCGTGCGCGGCCAGTACGACGGCTACCGCAAGGTCGAGGGCGTCAAGGCCAACTCGACCACCGAGACCTACGTGGCGATGCGCATGGCGATCGACAACGCCCGGTGGGAGGGCGTCCCCTTCTACGTGCGCACCGGCAAGTGCTTGCCGGAGACGATCCTGCAGGCGGTCGTCGAGCTGAAGCCGGCGCCGCGACTGCCGCAGCTCGAAAGGCACAACAGCGTGGCCCCCAACCTGATCCGCCTCCGGATGCAGCCTTCAGCCGGGATCACGCTCGACATCCAGGCCAAGGAGCCGGGACCGGGATATCGCGCCAAGACCGTGCCGTTGAGCGTCGACTTCGAGCGCACGCTCGGGCCGACCCAGCTCGCCTACGAGCGCGTCGTCAGCGACGCGCTCTCAGGCTCGCGCATCCACTTCACGAGCCAGGAGGCGGTGGAGCAATCCTGGCGGATCGTGGACCCGGTACTCGACCTGCCGGACCTTCCGGTCAGCTACAAGCCTGGTACGTGGGGACCGGAGCAGGCCGAGCGCCTCCCCGGACGCGAGGGCTGGATCCGCGTCGACACGGACATCTAGAGGCCGGTCGTCGGCGCCAGAAGGTCGCTCACCTCAGCGAGCTCTCCTGCAGCGGCCTTGGCGCGGTAGAGGTCGGCGTCGGCCTGCTGCAAGAGCTGCTCGAAGTCGCCCTGGCCGGCAGCGCAACCCACCGATACCCGGATCGGCGTACCGTCGTCGCCGAACGACAGGTTCAGCGCCTCGACCCTGGCGATCAGCCGCTCGGCGAGCGCGGCGGCCTCTTCGACGCTCGTTTGGGCGAGAATGGCGAGGAATTCGTCGCCGCCCCAACGCCCATAGAGACCGTCGGTGCCGAAGACCTGGCGCATGGCCGCGGCGATGGCGAGGAGGGCCTGGTCCCCGGCGTGATGGCCGAAGCTGTCGTTGAGCTGCTTGAGCTTGTCGAGGTCGACCATCAACACCGCGTGCACCTCGTCGGTGGGCATCGCCGTGAGCTGTTCAATGCGCTGGACAAGGGCCCATCGGCTGGCAAGCCCGGTCAGCGCGTCGAGCCCGGCGGCCTCCGCCATCTTCTCGGAGAACGTCGACAGCGCCCGGCGCTGGCGCAGGACCCGCAAAAGGAGGAGCATGAGCAAACCCGCAAGCCCAGCGACAAGCCCGAAGATCGTCCACAGCACGGCTGCGCTCAGGCCGAGATCCGCGTTGGGCACGACGAGGAGAAGGCGGTAAGGCACTCCGGGCACCGGCTCCTCGACGTAGGTCGAGGAGCCGACACTGGCGACGACGCCGACGCGCCCCTGCGCTCTCACCGAGCGGGCGAGCGCGGGAGCCGCCGCCAGGAGCGTGTTCGCATCCGTCGCGGGGCTCGCTGCGAGGATTCGACCGCCGTCGTCGACGAGATAGACGCTGTGGTGGACCTCGTCGGCGGCATTCGCAGCGAAACTGGCCGCCGGGCCACCCTTGGCCTTGACGGTTCCGACCAGCACCCGCAAGGTGCCGTCGGCGGCCGGGAAGGGCACCGCCTCGGCAAAGGTCGAGCCCGTGTTGGCGGGCCCGAACAGGACGCCGGAGACGCTCGGGATGCCGAGCTCGGCTCGCGTCAACCAGCCCCCGGTGAACTGGGCCGACAGTCCTGCGAGCACGCCGGCGCCCGGACAGCTGCCGAGCATCCCGCCGCGATCGAGGACCGCCGCGCTCGAGAAGCCGAATGCGTCGCACACGAGTCGCATCGTCGACGCGCTCACGGTCGGCCTGGCGAGCGAGGCACGTGCCACGCTTTCCTCCCGGCGCACCTGCACCATCAGGTACTGGCCGAAGAAGCGTGCCGAGGCCTGGTCGCGCTGGCGGATGCTGGCACCGAGACGGGCCCGCGCTGAGCTCTCGGCGGCGACGATGATGGTAGCCACGGAGGCGATGAGGAGGAGAAGGGCTGCGCCGGCGAGAATCGGCACGAGCCAGGGACGGAACCGGTTGTGCGGCGCGGCGGAGACGCGCGCCGGGCGGTCCCGCCACCTCGACCGACCGGTGGCCCGTGCGATCGAGACGTCGGCCGTCCCATCGCTAGCGCCTGGTGATTGCAAGCTTGCTCCCGTCAGTCCAGCTGATTCTCTCTTTGTCCTACAAACTTCGCAACATTTCCCCAGACAGCGGTTCATGCGTTGAGCGCCGGGGAGGACGCGACTGGTCACCGAGAGGACTCCCGGCGCCTCTCGGCGCTGGCCGCGCTGGTGCGATCGACCCATCCGGGTCCGGTCGTTGCGGTGACCGCCGCCGCAACTGCCTATGCGCTTTCCATCGGGCGTGGGCCGGCCGGTTCGGCGTTCGTCGGTACCGCGGTGTTGGCGGGCCAGTGCTCGATCGGCTGGCACAACGACGCGCTCGATGCCGAGCGCGACCAAGCGGCAGGCCGGCGCGACAAGCCGGCAGCCCAGGGACTGGTCACGCGGCGGGTTCTGGCACTGTCCGCAGCGCTTGCCGCGGTCGCGACGGTGCCGCTCTCGCTCGCCTCGGGCTGGCGGGCAGCGCTCGTCCACCTGATCGCTGTCGCCTGGGCGTGGGCCTACAACCTCCGCCTCAAGGCTTCGCCGCTGTCGTTCGTGCCCTACATGGTGGCCTTCGGCCTGCTTCCCTGCTTCGTCACCCTCGGCGCCGCAGGCTCGCCCCTGCCGCCGTGGTGGGTTCCGGCCGCCACGGCGCTGCTCGGATTGGCAGCGCATCTGGCGAACAGCGTCCCCGACCTCGAAGTGGACCGCCTCGCCGGCGTGGTGGGACTGCCCCACCGCCTGGGTCGCACCGGGAGCCTGGCGCTTGCCGCTGCGGCCCTCGCCGGAGCCGCCCTGCTCCTCGGCCTCGGCCCGCGCGGCTCGTTGGGCCTGTTGATCGCAGGGATCGTGGTGGCCGCTGCGGGAGGGGGCGGGGCGTTCTTGCTCGCGCTCAGCCACCCGAACTCGCGAAGGCCCTTCGCGCTCGTCGTGCTCGTTGCCATGGCCGACATCGGCCTGCTGCTCTCACAAGGTCATCTCGGCGGCTGAGCCCGCCGGGGAGGTGATCCGCGCCCCATTAGGGTCGGAAGGCCGGCGCGGGCCGGCCGAGCGAGAGGGACGGGCGATGGCGGCAACCGGTGCGGAGCGCGGCGTGGCGGTGGTGACGGGGGCCTCGAGCGGCATCGGGGCCGCTTCGGCAAAAGCCCTCGTCGCAGCCGGGTTCGAGGTAGTGCTCGGCGCCCGCCGGGCGGATCGCCTCGAGGAGGTCGCGGAGAAGATCGGCCCCCGAGCCCGCGCGCTCGTACTGGACGTGAGCGACCCGTCCTCGGTCGAGGCCTTCGCCGACCAGCTCCCTCGCTGCTCCCTACTGGTGAACGGCGCGGGTGGCGCCCTGGGGCTCGACCGGATCGAGGACGCGTCGGAGTCTCAGTGGCAGACCATGTACGACTCCAATGTGCTCGGCGTGCTGCGGATGGTAAAGGCGCTGCTCCCGGCGCTGGTCGCCTCGGGCGACGGACAGGTCATCACCATCGGCTCGGTCGCCGCCTTCGAGCCCTACGTCGGAGGCGGCGGCTACAACGCCGCCAAGGCGGCCGTGAGGGCGCTGATGGACGTCCTGCGCCTCGAACTGCTCGGAAAGCCGGTTCGGGTGTGCGAGATCGATCCCGGCATGGTCGAGACGGAGTTCTCCCTCGTACGCTTCGAGGGCGACGCCGAGCGGGCCGCCGCGGTCTATCGCGGCATGACCCCGCTCAGCGCCGAGGACGTCGCCGAGTGCGTCGCGTTCGCGGCGACACGGCCGAGCCACGTGGACATCGACCAGATGGTGCTCCGTCCCCGTGACCAGGCCCGGGTGGACAAGGTGCACCGCCGAGAGGCCTGATCGGGACCTGCCGCGCTGGCCCGGCGCACCCGGACGAGCGAATAGGGTTGGGCGCCACCCAGTGACGCCGGCGACTGCCCGGAGGGACCGCGGCGAGAACGCCTCGGGGAGATCGAGAGGAATCGACGTCGATGCGCTTGGGAGTGCTGACCGGGGGCGGAGATTGCCCCGGCCTGAACGCGGCGATCCGGGCGGTGGTGCGGAAGGCCGAGGTCACCTATGACGACCGCATCGTCGGCTTTCGTGACGGCTGGCGGGGGGTGATCGAGGACGACTACGTCGACCTCGACGTCGAGCGCTGCCGTGGCCTGCTCCCGAAAGGCGGGACGATGCTCGGCACGTCCCGCACGAACCCGTTCAAGGTGGACGACGGCGTCGCCAAGGTGTTCGCGACCATCGAGCGCCACGGGCTCGACGCCATCGTGGCGATCGGCGGGGAGGGCACGCTCAGCGCCTCGCGCAGCCTGGCCGAGCTCGGCATTCCCGTCGTGGGCATCCCGAAGACGATCGACAACGACGTCAATGGGACGGACTTCACGATCGGGTTCAACACCGCGGTGCAGGTGGCGACCGAGGCGATCGACCGGCTGCACACGACGGCGGAGTCGCACAATCGAGTGATGGTCTGCGAGGTCATGGGTCGCCACGTCGGTTGGATCGCCCTCAACGCGGGGCTCGCCGCTGGCGCTGCGGTCGTGCTGCTCCCCGAGGATCCCTTCGACATCGCGGTCGTCTGCGACCATCTGCAGCGCCGCCACGCGAAGGGCCGCTACGCCTCCATCGTCGTGGTCGCCGAAGGGGCCAAGCCGAAAGAAGGCACTCTTGAGCTTCCGCCCCCCGAGATCGACCAGTACGACCACGAGCGCCTCGGGGGCATCGGCTCGGTAGTGGCCCAAGAGATCGAGAAGCTCACCCGGCTCGAGGCGAGGGTGACGATCCTCGGGCACGTGCTGCGAGGTGGGACCCCTTCGGCGTTCGACCGGATGCTCGCGACTCGCTTCGGCATCGCGGCGGTCGAGGCCGCCCACGATCGGGCCTTCGGAATGATGGTTGGCCTTCAGGGCGGCAGCGTTGAGCGGGTGCCGCTCGCCGACGCGGTCGGCGAGCTGAAGCTCGTCCCGGAGGCGCTGATGTCCGGGGTGTCGCGCCTCTTCCTCGACTGAGGCCGCCCCGAGGCGAGGCGGGCGCCAGCGCCGGGACGAGCCAGCGCTGCCCTCAGCCGAGGCGGGCGGTGAGCGCCGGCTCGCCGGGATCGAGTCGCAGGGCCCCCTCGTCGAGCTCGCCGAGGGCACGCTCGAGCCGGCGCCGCCCCGCGACGAGGTCCGTCGAGGCATCCGCCTCGGGGGTTGGCCGGCCGCCGTCGATGACCCGCCGCTGCAGCGGCCGGGCGCTGCCGCCGTTGGGGACCAAATCGGCAGAGGGTGGCTCGGCACCGCGCAGCAACAGCTCGCCGGTGGCCGCCCGCTTGGCGTCGAGCAGCCGCCAGGCCCACTTGCGCCCGCCTTGGGTGGCTTTTTGCTCCGAGGCCTTGGCGACCGGACGGAGCTCTCCGGTGGCGCCGTCCCCGACGGCCACGAGCTTGTAGATGAAGCCAGCGGTCGGCGCACCCGAACCCGTGACGAGGCGGGTACCCACCCCGTAGGAGTCGACCGGCGCGTCGGCGAGCGACGCGAGCGCCCACTCGTCGAGGTCCGAGCTCGCCACGATCTTCGTCTCGGTGGCACCGAGGCGGTCGAGCTGCTGGCGGGCTTCTCGGGCGAGCTCGGCAAGATCGCCCGAGTCGATGCGGATGGCGCCGGGGCCGGACGCGCCGCGCTCGCGAGCCGCCGCGACCGCCGCCTCGATGCCGGCTTGCACCTGATAAGTGTCGACGAGCAGGGTGGTGGAAAGCCCGAGGGCGTCGAGCTGGGCGCCGAAGGCGGTCTTCTCGTCCCGGTGCGCCAGGGTAAATGCATGCGCAGCCGTGCCGGCAGTACGCAGGTCGTATCGGCGGCCCGCCTCGAGGTTGGAAGTGGAGTCGAAGCCGGCGAGCACCGCCGCCCGGGCGGCGGCGACGGCGGCCCGCTCGTGCACCCGACGGCTCCCCATCTCAACGAGGGTGCGGCCACCCGCCGCGAGCACCATGCGCGCAGCGGCCGAGGCGATGGCCGTGTCGAAGTTGAGGATCGACAGCACGAGGGTCTCGAGAAGGACCGCCTCGCCGAAGGACGCCTCGACGGTGAGCACCGGGCTGTTGGGGAAGTAGGTCTCGCCTTCGAGGTAGGCGTCGACATTGCCGGAAAAGCGATAGGCGGCGAGCCACTCGAGGGTCGGCGACGACACCACCTTGTTCTCGGCCAGCCACTCGAGCTCGGGGCTGCCGAAGCGGAACTCCTCGAGCGCCTCGATCAGGCGCCCGAGGCCCGCCACTACCCCGAATCGTCGTCCGGGAGGAAGCCCACGGGCGAAGACCTCGAAGACCGCGCGGTCCGTGGCCACACCGGAGGCGAGCGCGGCGTCGAGCATGGTGAGCTCGTAACGGTCGGTGAGGAGGGCGGTCGAGATAACGCAGCCCTCCTGGCGTAGGCCATCGTGAGCGCCGCCACACTACCGGCGACGCGCCCGCAGCTAGCTTCTCGAAGATGCCCGCCGCCTCGCCAGAAAGCCTCGCTCCTGCCCTTACCGGTCTGCGCCTCAGCCTTCACGTCCTCGGCGCGGCCGTGTTCGTGGGGGGCCAGCTCACGCTGGCGGGCCTTCTCCCCGCGGTCCGTTCGCTCGGGGAGGGCGCGGGCAAGACCGTCGCGCGCGCCTTCGCCCGCCTGCAGTGGCCGGCCTATGGCCTGTTGCTGGCGACCGGGATCTGGAACGCCATCGCCGCGCCCGCCCAACGGACTGGCGCGTGGGACGCCGTGTTCGGGGTGAAGGTCGTCGTCGCGCTGGCAGCGGGCCTCTCCGCCTACCTGCACACCCGGGCCAAGACCAAGGCGGGCTTGGCTACCTTCGGCGCACTGTCCGCGTTCTCGTCACTCGCTGCGCTCGTGCTCGGTGTGTTCCTGGCCTCCTGAGCCTCGCGCCGGGGGGATCGCTACTCGACGCGCCGGATCAGATCGGGTGACGAACACCCACCTCGTCGATGTGTGCGAGCAGGTCGGCGGGATCCTCGTAGACCCGGTAGGCGCCGGACCGCTCGAGCTCCTCCCGGCCGTAGCCACCGGACAAGAGCCCGACGCCGAGCGAGCCGGCACGCTGGGCGGCCAACAGGTCCCAGATCGAGTCGCCGACGACGACGCAGCGAGACGGGTGGACCCCGAGACGGTCAGCGGCCTCGAGGAACAGGTCGGGGTCGGGCTTCGCGTAACGGACCTGGTCGCGAGTGACAAGGACGGCGCCGGGCGTCCCGAGCAAGTCGAGCGCCGGTCGGGCGCCGACCTCCTCCCCGCTCGTGGCGATCGCCCACGGGACACCTTGGGCGGTGAGGGTGTGGAGCAGTTTCCTGGCACCGGGAAGCACGGTGATGGCCCGACGCATCCGCTCGTACTCGATGGCGTGGAACTGCGCGAGGCGCTCGACGTCGTCGGCAGACAGCTCGAGGCCGGTCTCCCGGGCGAGCGCGGTCACGAAAAGTCCGCCGCTCATGCCGATGCGGCGGTGGATCCTCCACACGGAGAGCTCGATGCCACCACGCCTGAGTGCCTCGGCCCAGGCAAGGACGTGCACATAGACGCTGTCGATGAGCGTGCCGTCCAAGTCGAAGAGGATGGCGGGACGCTGGTCGTGGTCGCCTGACCGTCTCGCTTCGCTCACTGGTGTCCGGGCCATCCCGGCTCCTCCTTCGATCGCCGGGGCGCGGCCCGTGCCGGAACTGCCCTTTCCGGTCGCGCCAGCCTTTCACGACTGGGGCGCTGGCGCTGAGGGCCTTCCGCCGGTCTTCGCTCGCCGCCCGAGAGGCCTTCGACGCTTGCGTTACGAGCCGAGGTGCTCGGCAGGAATCGAACCGAGCCGCCCCGCCTGGTAATCGGCAAAAGCTTGACGGATCTCGTCCTCGGTGTTCATGACGAACGGCCCGTACCAGGCGACGGGCTCCCCGATGGGGACCCCCCCGAGAAGCAGGACGTCGAGCTTGGGGCTGCGGGAGTCCTCACCGGTCTCCGAAGCGTCCACGCTCACGTAGTCCCCCGCACCGAGCACGGCCAGCTGGCCGCTGCGGATGGGGCGCCGATCGCTCGAGACCGATCCCGAGCCGCTGAGCACGTAGACGAGGGCGTTCTGCTCCCTCGGCCATGGGATCTCGAGGCGCGCTCCGGGCTCAATGGTGGCGTGCACGAAGGTGATCGGGGTGTAAGTGTTCCCCGGGCCGGCCTCTCCAGACAGGTCGCCGGCGACCACTCGCAGCAGCGCACTGCCGTCGTGAGAGGTGAGGAGGCCCACCTCTGCCGAGCGGATGTCCTGGTAGCGCGGCGGCACCCACTTGTCCGCGGCCGGCAGGTTGACCCACAGCTGGATGCCGTGAAAGAGGCCTCCGCTGATCACCAGCTCCTCGGGCGGCTGCTCGATGTGCAAGATGCCCTTGCCGGCCGTCATCCACTGGGTGTCGCCGTTGGTGATCACCCCGCCGCCGCCGTTCGAGTCATGGTGGTTGAAGATGCCGTCGATGATGTACGTGACGGTCTCGAACCCCCGGTGGGGGTGCCAGGGGGTTCCCTTGGGCTCCCCCGGCGCATACTCGACCTCGCCCATCTGATCCATGTGGACGAAGGGGTCGAGCAGGCTCTGGGCCACGCCGGCGAAGGCGCGCCGCACCGGGAACCCCTCACCCTCGAAGCCGGAGGGAGCAGTGGTGATGCTGTGGACCTTGCGCTCGGACTCGCCGGCCGCGTCGGGCCGACGAACTCGGGGAAGCACAAGGAGATCTTCGACGGTGACCGCTGGCATGGTGGTGCGCTCCTCTCGGCGGCTCCGTCCGGTCCTTGCCGGCCCTGGAGGCGCTACGTCGATGGAGAACGTCTAGGAGACCTCGGCTGTTCCCGACGCTATCGGGCGCCCACACGTTGGCCAACGGTAGGTCCAACGGGAATCGTGAGTCTCATGCTCGCAACCGGGCGAGGAGGAGACGATGGGCGCTCCGGCGCACGCGGCAACGAAATCGGCGGCCGGCCGGGCGTCGCATGCCGATCGGCCGCGCCGCTCCAAAGAGCGCGCCGGCTGGCTGGCCCTCGGGCTGGCGGTGGCCCTTGTCCTGCTGCTCGCTGGCCGAATCGCCACGAACACTGCCTCGACGCCGCACGCCAGCACGCTCGGACCCAACCCGACCGTCTCATCTCGAGCCGCACTGTCTCCTTCCGCCTCGGTCGAAGGCGATGAGAGTGGCCCGGCGGTGGCAGTCCCGGCGCCGAAGTTCGGCGCCCCTGCGCTGCTTGCGTCGGCGCTCGCCGTGTCAAGCACACCCTTGTCAAGGGCGAGCAGTTCACACGACCTCATCGGTCCTCTGGGCGGCGGCGCAGGGCGAATGCCTCGTCCGGTGGCATCCGTTGGCGAGACCGGCACGACCGTTCCCCCGTCCCGAAGCACGGCGACGACCGGTGCGGCGACATCGACAACCGTGGCGACGGCGCCGTCGACCAGTGCGACGACTACCGCCCCGACAACGAGCACGCCATCAACGACGAGTTCGCCTACTCGTTCCGAGGCGGCTGCCACCGGGAACTCCCGCTCCGCTGCACCCCTCACGGCAAGCCCTGCCGGTCAGTCTTCAGCAAGCGGCGCATCGTCGACGGACGCGTCTCCGACCGCTGCCGCTTCCGCTGTTCCCGACGGCGTCAGCTCGGCTGGGGTCAGCACGGCTGGGGTCAGCTCGGCTGGGGTCGGCTCGGCTGGGGTCGGCTCGGGGGGGGTTCCGGCCGGACAGGCCTCGGGGGCAGGTTGAGCACCTCGCGCCCGCGACGTCGCCGGGCTCTTCGAGCGGGCCTGGCTGCACTCGGCAAGTGCCTGCTTCTCTTCTTCGGTGTGCCAGCCGCCTTGATTCGCCTTGAGTTCGCCGGACCACCGGTGACAGGCAGCGGGGCGCTCGTATTGCACCTGCTGATGGCGCTCATTGCGCTTGCCTGGCTGGCAGCCGCCGCGACCTTGGCCAGCGAGCTCGCGCGGGCGCTACGGGGCCGACCGGGCAAGACCGGCTGGTCGAGTCGATGGGCGACGGCGGTGGCCGGCCTGCTGCTGGTTACCGTCTCGACCGCGGCTGCCCTCGCTCCGACGCCTGGCAGGCGGCTCGGGAGCGTCCCGAGCTCGGTACCCGCTGCAGCCTCGCCGGTGGCCGCGAGCGTTCTCGCCGGCGGCACGGGACGAGCACAGGTGAGCCCACATGCCTCCTCCACTGCCACCACCACGGCCCCAGCATCGAGCGCTGCCCACCGCCAGCCGTCCGCTCCTGTCCCGTCCGCCGTGGCACTTGTCGGCCTCGGGTTCCTCGGCGCCTCGGCCCTCGCCCGCCGCCTCGGGCTGCTGCGACGCGTCGGAGAGTGTCTGCGCCGGCCAGGCGAGCGGGTCCAGACGCCCGACCCGGAAACGGGCTGGAGCGAGGCGCTGATTGGCCCCCTCGGTGAAGCAGACCTCCTCGACTGGGTGGAAGCCGCCAACCGAATGCTGTGGCGATCGCTTCGCGAAGAGCGCCGTGGCGAGCCGGGGGGACCTCCGCTGCCCGAGGTCGAGCTCGTGCGTGCCGGCTCGGGGACCGTCGAGCTGACACTTGCCCGACCGGTTTCCCCCGCGGCGGACGGTTTCGTATCGCGAGATGGCGGCCGGCGCTGGATCCTCGATCCCGAGCTCGATCTCGACGCACTCGAGGCCCTCACTGCCGGCGCCGGTCGATTCCTCGCCGGCCTGGTCCCGGTCGGAGACGACGGGGAGGCGAGCTTCCTCGTTCCACTCGGTGCCGGGCGCCACCTGGTGCTCGAAGGCGACGAAAGCGCCAAAGCCTCCGTGCTCGCCTTCTGGCTGGTGGCCATGCGTACCCTTCCCTGGGCCGAAGAACTGGCGGTCGAGCTTGTCGGCTGTGCGACTCCAGCCGCCGGCGAACACTGCTATCAGGTTGCCTCCTCGAGCCTTGCCGAGCTCGCGCAGCTGGCTGCGGACACGCCGCCACCGGATCGGCTGCTCGCGGTGTGGTCGCGCTGCCCTGTCGTCGTCGTAGGGCGGCAGCTGGCAGCTCGCGAGGAGGAGCTGCTCGACAAGGTGCGGCGCCGGGCCGGCCTGCTCAGCGTGGGCGGTGTCGGCTCCGATCGCTTGATACTCGACGAGCGAGGAGCTCTGCTCGAGCCGCTCGGCGTGGCGCTCGTGCCTCCCCGGCCCACTGCAGGGCAGCTGAGAATGGTGGAGTCTCTGCTCGAGGAGGCGTCCCGAGCTGCTGAGCCGCTCCCCGACGAGCCGGAGTGGAGCTCCCCGGCCGTCGACCATCCGGACATCAACGAGCTGGGCAGGACGCAGCGAGAGGTGAGCGAACCCGCCGCTCGTCCGACGCCACCGTTCGAGCCGCGGACGCCACGAGCTGAACCGGCAACGACCGAGAAGAACCGACCAGAGAAGGCCGTGGCCGAGCCGGTCCGGCACCAGCCAATCAGCGCGGTGGTCGTTGGGAGCAAGGTTCCTGCCCGGCAGCGACCCGGACGGCATTCCAGCTCCGACAACTCCGAGGCGGTCGAGAGGACGGCACCTGGCCCTATCGAGGTCCGGTTGCTCGCCGGCGCGCCGATGCTCGAGGGGCTGGGAACGGTGCCTCCCAGCCGCGACGAGAGCCGCGTCACCGAGCTCGTCGCCTACTTGGCGCTCCACGATCACCAGTCCGAGCTCGACGAGCTGCGCAGCGTCGTCTTCGGTCGCCCGGGCGCTCCCGGATCCGCCCGGCGAGCCCAGAACGTCGGCTCCCTCGCTCGACGCTGCCTCGGGCGCTCGGGCGACGGCAGCGCATACCTTCCTGCGGGGACCGACGGTCACTACCGCCTCGACGACTCGGTCACCTGCGACTGGACCCGGCTGCGAGCATGCTCCCGCCTCGCGAGGCGCGCGGACCCGAGACAGGCGCGCTCGCTCTTGTCCGAGGCGCTCGCGCTGGTTGAGGGCCGACCCGGCGAGGTCGGTCGGCCCGGATGGCCCTGGTTCGTCGCCGAGGGACTCAGCCGACGGCTCGTGGCCGACGTGGTGGACGCGGCCCACCACCTCGCCCTCCTGTGCCTGGCGGCCGGGGATCCGGCCGGGGCGCGCTGGGCAGTCGGCCAGGGGAGGCGGGCCGAGCCGGCCTCGGACCTGCTCGTGCGCGACCTTCTCGCGGTCTGCGAGGCCGACGGGGACCTCGAGGGCATGGCGGTGGCCTACGGCGAGCTCGAGGGGGCCTTGGACCGCCTCGGAGGTAGCGAGCCGTCCCCCGAGACTCGAGCCCTCTTCCACGAGCTCAGCGCGGAAACCGTCGTGTCGAACCATCCCGACGACGGATTGCCTTCCCAGGTGCCGCCAACACTGCCATGATTCGTAGGAGTGACGACGACGAGGTGAGCAATGAAGGTCGGCATCCCCCGCGAGGTGAAAGACAACGAGTTTCGGGTGGCGATGACCCCGGCCGGAGTCCGGGAGCTTGTCTCCGCCGGCCATCAGGTCTCCGTCGAGCGCTCGGCCGGCATCGGCTCGTCCATCTCGGACGACGAGTACGTGCGCGCCGGTGCCACGATCCTTGTCGGAGCCGACGAGGTCTGGGGTGAGTCGGAGCTCGTCTGCAAGGTCAAAGAGCCGATCCCCGAGGAATATCACCGTCTTCGACCAGGCCTCGTGCTGTTCACCTATTTGCACCTCGCCGCCTCGCGCTCATGCACGGAGGCGGTGCTCAACGCGAAGGTGATCGCCATCGCCTACGAGACGGTCCAACTGCCAGACCGCTCGCTTCCCCTCCTCGCCCCGATGAGCGAGGTGGCCGGTCGCATGGCGCCGCTCGTCGGCTCGGCCCATCTGATGCGCCCAGGAGGCGGCCGCGGTGTCCTCGTGAGCGGCGTGCCGGGGGTTCGCCCCGCCCGGGTGGTGGTGCTCGGTGCGGGCGTGGCCGGCACGAGTGCGGCGACCATCGCCGCCGGCATGCACGCCGAGGTGCTGGTCCTCGATCGGAACCTGGCGCGTCTTCGCGATCTCGACCACCTCTACCGCGGCCAGCTGCAGACCGTCGCCGCCAGCGAGCACACCATCGAGGAGGCGTGTCTCGAAGCAGACCTCGTGATCGGCGCCGTGCTGATCACGGGCGCCAAGGCGCCCCGCCTCGTGAGCGACGAACTCGTCGCTCGCATGCGGAGCGGCTCGGTGCTGGTGGACATCTCGGTCGACCAAGGCGGGTGCTTCGAGTCGACCCGCCCCACGACCCACTCCGACCCGACGTTCGAGGTCGCCGGATCCATCTTTTACTGCGTCGCCAACATGCCCGGCGCCGGACCCCACACCTCCACCCACGCGCTCACCAACGCCACACTGCCCTACACCACGGAGATCGCGGCGTTGGGCTGGCGCGAAGCGTCTCGGCGCGATCCCGCCCTTGCCCAGGGAGTGAACGCTGTTGACGGTGTCCTCACCTACACGCCGGTCGCCGAGGCCCACGGGCTCCCCGCTACCGATCTCGACAGCTTTCTCAACTGAACGAGCCTCTTCGGTGAACTCGGGAGCGAGGACTGCCCTCGAACGCTTCGACGCGCGCAAGCCCGCCAGTCACGTCATCCGAACGGGTTGATCACTCCCCGGGCGCTCGGTAGCTGGGAGACATGCCGCTGGCCTGGTCGATCTCCTCGGGAGTCAAGAG
>JAODBN010000067.1 GCA_025463965.1 Acidimicrobiaceae bacterium | reverse complement strand
CCCATCGCCCGGAGCAGGTCGGCTCCGCTGACGTCGGCCCGCACGAGGCCGGTGGCGACTCCTGCGGCGAGCAGCCGTGTGGCGGCCTCGTTCATCTGCCTGCGGCAGTCGTCGAAGAGCGTGGCATCGGCGCTGAGCATCGACTTCAACGCGCTCGTCATGCCGCGCTTGGTCGCGACGTAGCTGACGAAACGCTGCATCCACGCCGAAAGAGCCTGATCGGCGGGCAAAGACGCCAGGAACTCGTCCGCGGCGTCACACAGCGTCTCGACCTCACGGCGGTAGACGGCCTCGACGAGAGAGTCGCGGGTCGGAAAGTGCCGATAGAGCGTCCCGATCCCCACCCCGGCGCGTCGGGCGATGTCCTCGAGAGAGGACTCGACCCCGCGCTCGGCGAAGGCCTGCCTCGCCGAGTCGATCAGCAGGGTGCGATTGCGCACCCCGTCCGCACGGGGCGTTCTTGGCGAATCGGTTTGCGTACCCATCGCGAACACACCTTCCGAGCGGGCAACGTCGCCCGCTTGCAAAGCGGAGGTAGCCTCCGTATACTGCCGGAGGGATCCTCCGTTTCGCCCACTATATCGCCAGGAGCTTTCGCCACGTGTCACTCGCACCCACGCTCGCCACAACGAGGTCGGGGAGGCATCGCCCAGGTCTCGTCCTCGCGATCATCCTCACCTGCCAGCTCATGGTCGTCCTCGACGCGACCATCGTCAACATCGCCCTGCCCCGCATCAAGACGGCGCTCGACTTCTCGGCGCCTTCGCTCTCTTGGGTGATCAATGCCTACACGCTCACCTTCGGCGGCCTGCTGCTGCTCGGCGCCCGCAGCGGCGACATCCTCGGGCGTCGCCGCACCTTCGGCACCGGCATAGCGCTGTTCACCGCGGCTTCGCTGGCCGGTGGCTTCGCCACCTCGAGCGGTTGGCTGCTCGCGGCTCGTGCCGCGCAGGGCGTCGGCGCCGCCTTCGCGGCGCCTTCGGCACTGGCGCTTCTCATGGTGGAGTTCTCCGAGCCGCGAGCGCGTACCCGGGCGATCGGCTGGTACACGGCGGTGTCCATCGGTGGGAGCGCGCTCGGCCTGATCGCCGGAGGCCTGCTCACCCAGTGGCTCTCGTGGCGCTGGGTGCTCTTCGTGAACGTCCCTATCGGCGCGGTCGTGGTCTTCTTCGCCCGCGCGTCGCTTCCGGAGACGGCTCGTCGCGCCGGCCGCTTCGACCTGACCGGTGCGATCACCTCCACGCTCGGAATGGTGTCGATCGTCTACGGCTTCGTACGTGCAGCGAGCGACGGCTGGGGCGACCGCGGGACGGTCGGAGCCTTCGTCGTCGGCGTCCTCCTGCTCGCCGGGTTCGTCGCCACCGAGCAGCGGGCTTCGGACCCCATCACCCCGCTCCGGCTGTTCGCGGACCGCAACCGCGCGAGCTCCTATCTCGCCAGGCTGCTGCTCGTGGCCGGGATGTACGGGATGTTCTTCTTTCTCACCCAGTTCCTCCAGAACGAGCTCGGCTACAGCCCGATCCGTGCCGGACTCGCGTTCCTGCCGCTCACCGTGGCCCTGTTCAGCGCGTCCCAGCTCAGCTCGCGGGCGCTCGCGCAGGTGCCGCCGAAGGTTCTCATGGTCGGTGGCCTGCTGCTTTCGACGGCCGGGCTCGTCTGGCTCACCGGGCTCTCCGAGACAAGTGCGTATGTCGACGTGCTCGGTCCGCTGCTGCTCTTCGGGACGGGCAACGGCCTCGCCTTCGTCCCACTCACCTCGGCGTCGCTCGCCGGGGTGGCGCCGGCCGACGCGGGAGCCGCATCAGGACTGGTCAACGTGATGCAGCAGGTCGGAGGCTCGCTCGGTCTCGCCGTGCTTGTGTCGGTGTTCGGCGAGGCGAGTCGATCGGCGGCACGGGCAGCACAGCGGGCGCCGCGAGCGGTCGACGTCGCTCGTCACGCCTTTATCGTCGGCGCCGACCGAGCGTTCCTCGTCGCCGCGCTCTTCCTGGCAGCGACCGTGCTTGTCATCGTCGTGGCGATCAAACCGCAAGCGCGCGTCCCCGAGCCTCGGCCGACCCTCGTCGAAGAGGTGCCCGAGATGCTCGCATCCTGACGTGAGGCTCTTCGGATCGCGACCGGCTGCTGACAGGACGGGTCAGGTGCTGCGAGCCTCAGCCCTGTCGGTCCGGGCCGGCGCGTTCGATCGATATGGCGAGCAGCACCCGCCGATCCTCGACCATGGAGCGCCGGTAGTCGTCCCAGTCGGGGTGCTCTCCGGAGATGGACCGGTAGTAGTCGACGAGGCCCTCCATGGCTTTGGGAAGATGGACCACCTCGGCCCGGCCGTCGATCTGGATCCACTCGCCGAAGAAAGCGTCCGAAACCACGCAGAGCGACACCGCCGGGTCACGCATCAGATTGTGGGTCTTGATGGCGGTCTCCCTCGTCGAGACGACGACGGAGCCGTCCCCGGCGAGCGCGCAGACGACGGGCGACAGCTGTGGCGAACCGTCGGCCCTGTGAGTGCAGAGCACCGCCCGGTGATGGTCGCGAAGGAAGCTCCGAGCAGCGTCGAGATCCATATGTCGAGCCTATAGACACATCGAGAGCGAGTACGCATCAGCCTCCGGCCTCGACCCGATTGCGGGAGAGGTTCCCGTAGGATTTGCCAGCGTCGGACGCGACCAAGCCCCCTTTTGCCACTTTTAGGAGTCAACCCAAAGATGCGCTCTGTCACAGCCTTTGCCACGCCCGGCGCCAAGAGGCCGTTCGAGAAGACGACGATCCAGCGGCGCGACCTCGGACCGCACGACGTCTTGATCAAGGTGGCCTACGCGGGCATCTGCCACTCCGACATCCACACCGCCCGCGAGGAGTGGGGACCGGCCATCTTCCCGCTTGTGCCGGGTCACGAGATCGCCGGCACCGTCGAGGAGCTCGGCGCCGACGTCACCAAGTACTCGATCGGTGATCGGGTCGGCGTGGGCTGCATGGTCGACTCCTGCGGCGAGTGCGAGAACTGCCTGGCCGGTGACGAGCAGTACTGCATGAAGGGTGCTGTTGGTACCTACAACGCCATCGGCAAGGACGGCCGTCCCACCGCGGGCGGCTACTCCACGCACATCGTCGTCGACGACGACTTCGTGCTCGCCATTCCAGACGGCATCGGGCTCGACGTCGCCGCGCCGCTGCTCTGTGCCGGGATAACGCTGTACTCCCCGCTCAGGCACTGGGGCGCCGGTCCCGGAAAGCGAGTCGCGATCGTCGGCCTCGGGGGACTCGGGCACATGGGCGTCAAGATCGCCCACGCACTCGGAGCCGAGGTCACCGTGCTCTCCCAGACGCTGTCGAAGCAGGAAGACGGCAAGCGACTCGGCGCCGACCACTACTACGCAACCAGCGACGCCGCCACGTTCGAACAGCTCAAGGCTCACTTCGACCTCATCGTCAACACCGTGTCGGCGCCGCTGCCCATCGACTCCTACCTGTCACTGCTCCGCCTCGACGGAGTCATGGTCAGCGTCGGCGCGCCACCCGAGCCGTTGCCGGTGCAGGTCTTCTCGCTGATGAACAACCGGCGAAGCTTTGCCGGGTCGTCGATCGGCGGCATCCGAGAGACCCAGGAGATGCTCGACTTCTGCGCCGAGCACGGCCTCGGCGCCGAGATCGAGGTGATCAGCGGCGAGCAGATCGACGAGGCCTGGGAGCGCGTCGTCAACAGTGACATCCGTTACCGCTTCGTGATCGACACCGGCACGTTCTGATCTTTATCGTTCTCGCGAACGCGCCCGGGCCGAGCCCAGCGCTCGTGCCGGAGCCGCCGTTAGCCAGCCCGTGTGCGCGGTAATAGACGGCCCAGGAGCCGGTCCGGGAGTCGGGCTTGGGCTCACCGACGGGAGGCGCCTCGGTGGCTAGCGCACAGGAGGGACAGTCCGGGCGCGACGCGTCCGGGCCGGAGGTCACGGCGCTGCTCAGCGAGCAGCACCGGGAGTTCCGCCGGTCGTTCGCCGAGCTCCGGGCCATGCGCGAGCCGCTCGCGCGGCGGGACGCGCTCGAGCGGCTGTCCTGCCAGTTGTCGAAGCACGAAGCAGCGGAAGCGATGGCGGTCTACCCGGTAGTTGCACATCTCGCCTCGGGCCCGGAGCTTCGAGCGCGCGCCCTCGCCGATGAGCGCCAGACGGCCCGGCTTCTCGCGAATTGCCTTCGTAAGAGCTTCTGGCGGCCGCGAAGTCGCGGGCTCCGGCGCCTCTTGTGTCAGCTCCAAGCTGTGCTCGACGAGCATGTCAGCTACGAAGAGGAGATGATATTCCCCGTGCTCCGCCTCGGCGAGGAGGAGAGAAAGCGGCAGATGATGGGGACGTGGATGGAGAACGCCGAGTCGATCGGGCCGACGCGTCCCCATCCCCATGGCCCACAACGACTGCCGGGACTGATCGCTCTTCTCCCGGTGCTCGCGGTCCTCGATCGTCTGCGTGACGCAGCTCGCCGACGAGTCGAGACGCCCCCGAAAATGCGCTCCTAGGCGTCGGCCGTGCCCGAACTGCCGGACGTCGAGGCCTTCAGGCAAGTGCTCGCTCGTCATGGCGTCGGCGAGCGCATTGTCCACGTCGCCGTCCTCGACCCTGGCGTGGTGAGGCAGATCTCCCCACGGGACTTCGCTCGCGACCTCACGGGCCGCCGCTTCCGTCGGCCGGAGCGCCGAGGCAAGTGGCTCGTCGCACCCACCGACGGCCCGACGCTGCTCGTGCATTTCGGCATGACGGGCGGCCTCTCCTGGGCGTCGCCCGCTGACAAGCGGGGGCGCTACGACCGGGTCGTGCTCTCGCTCGCCGACGGCGATCTCGTCTATTCGGACCAACGAAAGCTCCGTGGACTCTGGCTCGCGAAGCAAGACGGCGAGATCGAGCAGGTGATCGGAAAGCAAGGCCCCGATGCCTACGGCCTGACCGGCGCCGCGTTGACCGGAGCGCTGGAGGGCCGTCGCAGCAGCCTCAAGGTCGCGCTCATGGACCAGAGCGTCATCGCCGGGATCGGCAACATGCTCGCCGACGAGACGCTATGGAGGGCGAAGATCCACCCGTCTCGCCGATTCGACAGCCTCGACACACAGGAGCGGCGTTTGCTCGACCGCGCCCTCCAGCAGGTGCTCAGGTCCTCCATCCGAGCGGGAACGATCCCGAGGACGAGGGCATGGCTGAGCTCGCAGCGAGGGCTCGACCATCCACGGTGCCCGCGCGGTCATGGCGATCTGTGCACGAGCCGACTGGCGGGACGCACCACCTACTGGTGCCAGACTTGCCAGCCATCTGAGACCTAATAGCTCGCGCTGAGCGACCGTGCCGTTACCGACCGTGCTGGCGAGCCTCGCCAGTTGGCCGCGTTGCGCAGATTTCCTGCGAACGGTGACATATTGCACAGCCAGGTCAGCTACAGTGACCACTGATCGCTAGGTCTGCGAGCTCGTCCCTGTACGAGGCCTGACGGCGTGATCTGTCCCGAGGGGAGAGGCCGTGACTGCCAGCTGCTCGACAGGCCGGTGCTCCAACCTGTTACTGGCGGCGACGCGCTCGAGTACCGTCAGTGCATCTCAGTGGATCTGGGACCGCTGATGACGGTGGCTCGCGCTCACCGCGGTCACCTGTGGTCTGTCCGCGCGCGAATTGGGCTGCAGGTGGGTTTGCGTGGACAGCCCGGTGACCATCGGCCGCCACGCTGATAGTGATGAAAGCTGACCGGTTTCCTGTGACGAGCGCGATCACGGCGGGCTCGCGGTGAAGATCAAGCGGAAGGACCGCAAGCCCCCGAGCCATCCCGGGGGCGCGGGCGGCCGCGCCGACGCTTCGGCGGGGGCGACTGGCGCTACAAGCGCAGCTCCCGGCACCGTAGCCAGCTCTGTCGATCCCGCCGCGAGCGGTCTTCCGGCGTGGCTCGCTCCCGCTACGCCCGACGTCGAGCCGTCCCCGGCACTGGTCGCCGTGGCCGCGGCAGACGACTTGTTCGACTCGTTGCGGGCGTCGCTCGCGACTTCGGGAGGCGGCGCGCACAGCGCGGCACCGCCCACCGAGCGACAAATGCTGCTCGCCACGACATTCGCCGAGGACGAAGCCGTGCGCCGTCTGGCGAGCACGGATCGCTCCAGCTGGCGATTCGGAGACCTCCTCGTCGGGCGCCGTCTCGTGACGTCCGCACAGCTCGACGAGGCGCTCGTCCTGCAGCAGGATTCTGGCCGCAGGCTCGGCGAGCTCCTCGTCGACATGGG
>JAODBN010000066.1 GCA_025463965.1 Acidimicrobiaceae bacterium | reverse complement strand
AAGTTCGCCGAGTTCCTTGCCTCGCCGTTCGCCCAGCTGGCGATGGCGAACCAGGGTGACCTCGCCGGCTACTCGACGGACTCCGCGGCCGAGGTGAAGCAGCAGCCGTACCTGAAGATCTTCGTGCAGCAGCTGGCGACGGCAAACGCCCGCCCGGTGACCTCGGGCTACGCCACGCTCGACACGGACTTCTCGAACGAGCTTCAGGAGGCCATCGCCGGCAAGACCAGCCTGCACTACGCGCTGAACACGGCGGCGTCGGAGGGCACGACGGCGCTGTTGGCGAACCTGTAGGCGCGCAGTGATCGGAGCAAGCACGATCGAGCGGCGCCCGGCGAGCATCTCGCTGGGCGCCGCTCGGCGCTCCCGCCGTGCCCTACGGGTGCGGCGGATGGCCACGCCCTACCTGCTGCTCGCACCGGCGATGCTCATCTACGCCGTCTTCACCGTCTACCCGATCTACCGTCAGTTCGACATCAGCTTCTTCGACTGGCACATCTTTCCCGGCGCGACCAACCCCTACGTGGGCTGGTCGAACTACAGCCAGATCTTCCATGACCCGGTCATCCGCACTGCAGCCTTCAACTCGCTGCTGTTCGTGGTGATCACCGTCCCGGCCCAGATCATCCTCGGCCTGCTGGCCGCGGCAGTCCTCACGGATCGCCTCGCCGGCTCGGCGTTCTGGCGCGCCGCGGTCTACATCCCCGTCATCACCTCGTGGGTGGTAGTGAGTTGGGTCTTCGCCTACATCTTCAACGCGCAGGGCGGCTTAATGAACTCCCTGTTGAGCGTCTTTGCCGGCCACACGGTGCGGATCGACTGGATCGCCCAGACCTGGACCGCCAACGGCGTGATTTGGCTGCTCAGCGTCTGGAAGGGCTTCGGCTGGTCCTTCATCATCTTCCTCGCCGCGCTCGACGGCATCCCCCGAGAGCAGCTCGAAGCGGCTCGGGTCGACGGCGCCTCGGAGCGCCGGGTCTGGCGTCACGTCGTCATCCCCGCCCTGCGTCCGGCACTGACGTTCGTCACCGTGCTACTGGTCATCGGTGCGGCGACCGTTTTCGCCCAGGTGTTCATCCTCACCAAGGGCGGCCCGTACAACTCGACCCAGGTGCTGTTCAGCTACGCGTACCAACAGGCCTTCACGAACTTCGCCTTCGGGTACGGGGCGGCGATCGCCTCGCTGCTGTGCATCGTGCTGTTCGGCTTCAGCTGGGTCGAGATCCGCCTCATGAAGAACCAGGTCAACTGATGGCCATCGCGCTCGAGGCCCCCGCTCCGGCTTCGCCCGCGCTCGCCATCGGGCCCGGGCTCTTCGGCGTCAAGCCGCGCAAGAAGTTGCGCCTCGTGATCGCCATCATCCTGGCACTGATCTCGATCGGGCCGCTGCTCTACATGCTGTCCCTCTCCTTCACGCCGAACAACAGCTTCCTCGGGTCGAGCGCCAGCCTCATTCCGGGGAATCCGACCTTCCAGAACTACATCGACGCGTGGACGGAGAACAGCTTCGGCCACTACTTCTTGAACAGCGTGGGCGTCTCGGTCGCCACGGTGATCATCACCGTGGCCCTCGCCTCGCTGGCCGCCTTTGCCTTCGCGCGCTACAAGTTCCCGTTTCGCGAGCTGATCTTCTACCTCTTCCTCGCCAGCCTGGCGGTCCCCGGTCTGATGCTGCTGATCCCGCAGTACCTATTGCTGGACCGACTCCACCTCCTCGACTCGCTCGAGGGGCTGACGCTGCTGTACGTCAGCACGAACCTGCCCTTCACGATCTTCTTCCTGCGCGGCTTCTTCGAGGGCATCCCGAAGGAGTGGGAGGAGGCCTACCGCCTTGAGGGCGCGGGAACGCTGCGCGTGCTGACGGGTCTGATCCTTCCGCTGTCGCTCCCGGCCGTTGCCGTCGTCTCGATGTTCACCTTCAACGCGGCGTGGGACGACTTCCCGACGGCGCTCACCATGCTGAACTCGCCGACCCACTACACGTTGCCGATCGGCCTGCAGTACTTCATCGGCGCGCACACCGTGGCGTACGGCCCGTTCTTCGCGGCCTCGGTGATCGCCACGATCCCGACCCTGATCGTCTTTCTCATCTCGCTGCGTTGGTTCCGCAGCGGCGTCTCCCTCGGCGGTATCCGCTGAGCTGACCGTGGGCCGGCAGCCCGCCCTCACTCCCCCTTTACGGGTGGGCCGCCGGATCCATGCCTCTCGCCTTCGGACCACGCGGTCCACCGAAAGGAGCTCCACCCATGTCCGAGCGACTCGAGGGCCTGGGCGCCTTCTATTGCACCGGTGACGAGATCGTCCTCGACGCGCTTCCTCCGGGCACCACCTCGGTCATTGCCAGCCTTGCGTCCGGCGAGACGGTCGTCGCCACGCTCGACGGCGCGGTGGCGCGCTTCGTCGGCCTCGAGGCCGGGACCTGGGAGGTGCAGGCATGCGGTGCCGAGGGCGCTCGGCTCGCCGAGGAGCTGACCACGGTCGGGGCCCACCAGGGCGAGCGGCCCGTGCACGGCTTCGCCACCTCGTTTCAGGACGACGACGTCGAGGCGGTGCTGGCCTGGAACCGGGCGCTTCGCTCGACGGTGGTACAGGTCTATGACTGGATGGAGCGCTATACCGCCCCGGACGGGCCCGAGGCTGGATGGGCCGACCCGAGCGGGCGCCCCGTGTCGTTCCACGCGCTGCGCGCGCTGGCCTCGGGACTTCATGAGCAGGGAGCCGTGGCTCACGCGTACGCCCCGGTCTACGCCGTCGGTCACGACTATGCCAAGGACCACCCCGACCAGCTGATGTACGACGGGGACGGCGAGCCGGTGCGGTTCATGGACCATATCGTGCTGGCCAACCCCGCTAACGTCGACTGGCAGCGCCACTTCGTGGCTGCCTACGGCGGCGCAGCGGACCGTATCGGCTTCGACGGCTTCCACGTCGACACGTACGGCTACCCGCGGCTCGCCTACGACGCCGATGGGGTCCGCATCGACGTGCGCAGCGCCTACGAGGCGTTCTTGCGTCACCTTCGCGAGGAACGACCGGACGATGTGATCAGCTTCAACCAGGTGAACGGCTTTCCGGCCGCCGTCGAGCTGCCTGCCGGGGCGGGATTTCGCTACTGCGAGGTCTGGGCCCCAAACGACGAGCTCCGCCACCTCGAGGCCTTCCTCGAGCGCACCTCTGGACGCGCTGGCCTGCTCGCTGAGCCCGAGCGGCGCGACGGCGTGGTTCGTGGCACCGTCTCCATCTATCCGCCCGTGTGGGGACATGACACGTCCGGTGGCCCGCTGACCGGGGTGGAGCGATCCGACGCGCTGCGCACCGTCGTGTGCTGCGAGGCGGTCCTCACGCTCCTCGGCGCAGGCTCTCTCATCTTCGGCGACAAGGCGGCGGCGCTTCGCGACGCGTACTACCCGAAAGACGAGCGGCTCGACGAGGACGAGGCGGCCACCGTGGTGGCGTGGCGTCGGTTCGCACTGCGCTGCCGCGACCTGTTCACCGACGGCGAGGACACGAGCTGGTACGAGATCGGCGACGAGAACGGTGCCGTCGCCGTCGAGGCCGACGGCGCGCCGGTCGGCCCCGAGCCGAACGGCGGAGGCGTGCTCGCCCGAGTGGTCCACGCACCGGGCCGGGTCAGCGTCGGCGTCTTGGACCTGACGGGAAGCGCCGCGGGCCGATGGAGCGAGCCGACTTCCGCGGGTCGCGTGCGCCAAGTTACCGTCCGGGTCCTCGTCGGCCAGCCGCAGGGCTGGACCGCGGCCGCCGCCGTTCTCGGGGCCGACGACGAGCACTTCGTCGAGCGACCAACGAGCGAGGTTCCGCACCGGTGGGGGCGTGCGCTCGAGGTCCAAGTGCCTGTGGTGGACGGGTGGTCGGTGCTTCGACTCTTAAGGAAATGACGGTTGCTCGCAGGTGCTTGCCGCAGGCGATGTGACTAGGCTGCGAGCTGAGCGGGGGGAGACGAGGATGCGGTTTCGGCGGGCGATGCCAATGGCGGCCGTGGTCGTGCTGGCCACCCTGGCGGTCGTCGGCTCGGCTTCGGTCGTGTCGGCGAGCACGGCGCCTGGGATCGGGTTGACCCGGTCCCAGGTGGAGCAGCTGTTCCATGCGGTCGACGGCAGCCACACTGTGTTCAGGTCGGCGACCAAGGTGAAGGGAGTCCCTCGCGTGCTCGGGGGCGACAAGACGCTCTACACGGTCGTAGAGGTGAACGGCTCGCCGCAGGTCGTGGACGTCCAGGTCGTGTCGCTGCTCGACACCAAGAGCGAGAAGATCCTCGAGAACCAGGTGATCTATGACGCCTTGACCTGTGACGCCTTTGGTGGCACCTCGGCGCGGTCATGGTGCACCAAACGGATCCTCGATCCGTCGGGCAAGGGGATGGTGAGCGCGTCCGGAGCCAAGGACTTCGGTGGGATCGAAATCACGGTCAAGACCTTGC
>JAODBN010000060.1 GCA_025463965.1 Acidimicrobiaceae bacterium | reverse complement strand
GCTCTCGCCGCTCACGAGCGCGGGCGTCGACACCTTGCTGCTCGGCTGCACGCACTACCCCTATCTCGCGCGCACGATCGGTGACGTCATGGGCCGTGACGTCGTGCTCGTCTCCTCCGCCGAGGAGACCGCGTTCGACGTGAGGTCGGTGCTGCTGGCCACGGGATTGCAGCGCACCGCCACGGGCACGCCGCTCCACCGGTTCTTCTCCTCGGGCGACATCACTGCGTTCGCTGCCCTCGGTCGCCAGCTGCTCGGCGACGAACTGGTGGGTGCCGAGCGAATCGAGCTCGGAGGGCCCGAGGGTCCCGCGGCTGGCGGGCGTCTGCGGGCGATCTAATGGAATCCCATTAGGTTGCTTGCTTCTCGATCGAAGGAGCCAGATGACGCCGCCCGAGCTGATCCGCCGCGATGGCCGCACGCCCGACCAGTTGCGCCCGGTGGAATTGATCCGGGACTTCACCGAGTTCGCGGCGGGTTCTGTCCTCGTCTCGATGGGGCGGACCCGGGTGCTTTGCACGGCGTCGGTCGAGCCGGACGTGCCGCGCTTCTTGCGGGGCAGCGGACGGGGATGGGTCACCGCTGAGTACTCCCTGCTGCCGGGTTCTTCCGCCGAGCGGATCGCGCGTGAAGCCGCCAAGGGACGCCAGTCAGGCCGCACCCAGGAGATCCAGCGGCTGATCGGGCGCTCGCTTCGGGCGGTGATCGACCTTTCGGCCCTGGGCGAGCGCCAGATCGTCCTGGACTGCGACGTCCTGCAGGCAGACGGGGGGACCCGGACGGCGGCCATCACCGGGGCGTACGTGGCGCTGCACGACGCCTGCTCGCGCCTCGTGCAGGTCGGGGAGCTGGCGGCCCATCCGATGGTCCAGGCGTGTGCGGCCGTGTCGGTCGGGATCGTGGACGGCGTCTGCCTGCTCGACCTCGACTACTCCGAGGACTCCCGGGCCGACGTCGACATGAACGTGGTGATGACCTCGGGCGGGCGTTTCATCGAGGTGCAGGGCACCGCCGAGCACTCAGCCTTTTCCCGCGGCGAGCTCGACCAGCTGCTCGCCCTGGCCGAGAAGGGGATCGGCCAGCTCGTCGCGGCCCAGGAGCTTGTGGTCGGCGAGGCCCCGGAGCCCAGGCCGTGAGCGGTGTGTCGGATGCGCGAGGCAGGCTTCGCCTCGTGCTCGCGTCCGCAAACCCGGACAAGGCCGAGGAGATCCGCCAGCTCCTCGGCGAGCAGCTCGGCGAATCCGTCGAGCTGCTCGAGCGCCCGGCCGACGCGCCCGACGTGGTGGAGGACGGAGAGACCCTCGAGGACAACGCCCGCCTCAAGGCCCGGGCGCTCCTCCAGCTCACCGGGACTGCGGCGGTCGCCGACGACAGCGGGCTCGAGGTGGATGCGCTCGGGGGCGCCCCCGGCGTGCGCTCGGCCCGCTATGCGGGGGAGGGCTCCACCTACGGCGACAACGTCGCCAAGTTGCTCGCTGCTCTCGCCGGCGAGCAGCACCGTTCGGCCCGTTTCCGCACTGTCGCCCTCGTGGCGTTCCCCGACGGCGAAGAGCTCGTTGCTCACGGAGCGGTGGAAGGGCGCATCGCCCTCGAGCCCCACGGCGCCGGCGGCTTCGGCTACGACCCGGTCTTCGTCGCGCTAGAGGGCAACGGGCAGACCTTCGGCGAGCTCGACAGCGCCGACAAGCATGCGCTGTCGGCCCGAGGCCGCGCGTTTCGTGATCTCGCCGAGAAGCTCACCGCGAGGCTCACCTAGACCGAGTAGATCGCAGGCGACCTGTCCGGCGCACAGCTTTTCGGACCTGCCGCTGCTCACCAGAGCCGCCCTGCCGATGGGCCCGGCCAGCGAAAGAGGCGACTATCCGGCTGTGGCCGACCGAGCCTGCAGCCCGAGAATCCGCTCGGTGGAAGTCCATGTGATGACCGCTCCGGCAAGGGACGGATGGCACGCCTCGATCATCATCTCGGCCAGCGACGCCTCGGCAGGCACGCCCGCCTGTGTGGCGGCGGCGCCCATGAGCAGCGTCGGTGTCACCCCGGTTCCGCAGGCCGTCGAGGAGAACCGGGTCAGGATGTTGGCCCGGTGCCCGAAGCAGCCGGCGCTGTTCGCGGTGGTGCAGTCGAGGTTGGTTCCGCCCGGTCCGTCGTCGTAGAGCCAGAAGTAGCTTGCCCCGAGCGGGTTGACGGTGCCGCCGGCCCAGTTCGAGCCCCACTGGACCACCCGGCCGTCCACGAGGGCCGGAGAGATGACCGCCAAGGTTGGATCGCTCAGCGAGCGCGCCCCCTTGAGCGCGACCGCGTCGATCTTTTGGACAAGGGCGGTGAACGGCGGGAGCCCTCGGGACACTCGTTCCAGGTTGGTCAGCGCAAAGAGCTGTTCCTCTGGAGTCAGGCCCAAAAAGCTCGAGACGTTGAGGGGTAGAGCCCCGAGCCCCTCGCTCGCCCGGGCGGCGTTCGTCGCGGTGAGCTCGGTGCTGGCGCACACCGCGGTCTCATCGATCCCGCGCGTCAAGCAGCTGTTCAGGAAGTCCGGGCTCGGGTACGCGTTGGCCGGTGTGACGGCGTGGACGAGCTTCGCCGCCCGCTCTGGCGACGTCCCGGGCTGGGCCGGCAGGCTCGCTTGCCGCTTCGCGTGGCGCGACGCCGAGGCGACCACGGCTTGGCGGGCGCCTCCTACCGCTGCAGAGCCGCCGGCGCTTCGCGCGGCCCCTCCCGCGAGCGTGGCGATCCCGGCCACGGCCATCGCTGTGGCCGTGGCCGCCCAGGCCATACGACTGCACATGCCGAGTGCGCGGTCCGCCGATCGGCCGCACTCAAAGCTCTTGCGAGTCGGCATCGGCTACCTAACGGCCCCACGACTTGGCGAGTTGACGCTCGAAGTGGTCGACCTGACACTTTGGGCGGTTGTCCAGATCATGGAGGACGGAACGTCTAGTGCCCTCGACCGGCGATGGGCCCCGATCACGCCGCCGGGCCCCTTCGAGAGGCGAGGTAGGGTCCTCGCCATGTCTCGCCGCTACCGCTGCGCGGGGTGTGGGAATCGCACCCGCTTCGACGTGCTCGCCACCCGGCGCAGCCGTGCCTTCCACCACTTCGACTTGGGAGGTGAGCTCACCATCGAGGAGGAGGAGATCCTCTCGGAGGTCATCGAGTCGGTGACCTGTCGTTGGTGCAGCTCCAGCTCGGCGATCGAGGAGCTCGCCGCCGACGACCTTGCTGTCGAGCATGGTGCGGTCGCACAAGGCGCGCCGACCGGCGGGTCAGCCGGCGGACCGGCCCGCTGAGCGGCTCCCGGTGCAGTTCGGGGCGCCGTTGTCACACCCCTACGGGATCATTGTCGCAGAAGACGTGATCGGCGGGAGCGTCCCGCCCGAGCCGGAGGAGGTCGTGAGATGGCTGCAGAGACCCTCACCATCAGCTGCACCGAGTGTGCGTTCCAGGCCACCGAGGCTTGCTCGGACTGCGTGGTCAGCTTCCTGCTCGACCGGGAGCCCGACGACGCGATCGTCATCGACGCCGACGAGGCGCGCGCAGTCCGCCTCCTCCAAGATGCCGGGCTCGTGCCGGGCCTGCGCCACGAGCGCCGGGCAGGCTGAGCGCCCACACCGGACCGCCGGCGTAGGCGAGGCGCCGGCGGCGGAGGCTGGGTGACCCACCTCCTCGTCACCAACGACTACCCCCCCAAGCTCGGTGGGATCCAGTCCTACTTGTGGGAGCTGTGGCGGCGGCTTCCCCCGGACGAGACCGTGGTCGTCACCGCCAGCCAACCGAACGCCGGCGGCTTCGATGCCGCTGCCTGCCACCGCATCATTCGGCTGGCCGCCCCCGTGCTCTTGCCGACGCTGGGAGTCCGCGCCGCGGTGCGACGCATCGCGCAGCAGGTCGGCGCCACGCTCGTGGTCCTCGACCCCGCGCTGCCGCTCGGGCTTCTCGGTCCGAGCATCGGACTTCCCTACGCCGTCGTGTTGCACGGGGCCGAGGTGGCAATTCCGGCCCGCCTCCCGGGGCTGAACACGCTGTTGTCGCGTGTGGTCCGAGGAGCGCGGCTCGTCGTCTCGGCAGGCGGTTACCCCGCAGCTGAGGCCAGAAGGCTCCTCGGCAGGGCGATGCCCGAAACCGTCGTGGTCCCACCCGGGGTCGACCTCGAGAGGTTCCGTCCTCTGAGCGACGAGCAGCGACGCGCCGCTCGCGGCCGGCTCGGCTTGCCCGTCGACGGACGGGTGGTCGTGGCGGTCAACCGGCTGGTGCCGCGAAAAGGCCTTGACGTGCTCATCGAGGCGGCGGGGCGTTTGGCGTCCGGACACCCAGATCTGACCGTGGCGATCGGGGGCACCGGTCGCGACGCCGGGCGCCTCGGTGCCCTGGCGGCCCGTCGGGGCGCCCCCGTCCGCTTCCTCGGGCGCGTCGCCGACGGCGACCTCCCAGACCTGCTCGGGGCAGCCGACGTCGTGGCGATGCTGTGTCGCGACCGGTGGCTCGGTCTCGAGCAGGAGGGCTTCGGCATCGTCTTTCTCGAGGGCGCGGCGGCCGGAGTGGCGGTACTTGCCGGAAGGTCCGGCGGCTCGGAGGAAGCGGTCGCCCACGAGCTCACCGGTCTCGTCGTGGACCGCCCCGGAGACGTCGCGCTCGCCACGTCTCAGCTCGCGCGCCTGCTGGACGACGGTGGCCTGCGGGACCGGTTCGGCAAGGCGGGAAGGACCCGCGCCGAGGAGCGATTCGACTACGACCAGCTGGCCGCGAGACTGCGCGACGCGCTCTCCTCGGCAGCGGGATGAGGGCCGCCGAGCGCGGGTGCGTTCGTACGGTGCTACACAAGGCGGTGTCCTAACGGCTCGGCGAGCTGGTCCGGGCGCGAGCGCGCCATGCGCGAGGCTTGGTGCGACCGGACCGCAGCGAGAGGGGAGCTAGGCGTGGAGCACACCGCGGAGACCATGGTCGTCGCCGCGACCCCCGATCGTTGTCTGGCGGTCGTGGCCGACGTAGAGGCCTACCCCGCGTGGGTGGCCGACGTGAAGGAGGTCCACGTCCTCGAGCGCGACACCGAGGGCCGGGCCGTCGTGGTCCACTTCCGAGCCGGAGCCTTCGGGCGCTCGACGAGCTACGTGCTCGCGTACGACTGGTCTGGCACGCCTGGGTCGGTCTGCTGGATCCAGAAGGAAGGCGACCTCACCAACCGGCTGGACGGCTGCTACCGCTTCACCGCCGTCGGCGATGGGACGACCGAGGTTCGCTACGAGCTCGCGGTCGAGCTGCGGGTCCCGATCCCCGGATTCGTCAAGCGCCGCGCCGAGGGGCACATCCTCCATGCCGCGGTCCGAGACCTCAAACAGCGGGTGGAGTCGGGCGCCTGATTCGTCCGAGGCGGCGTGAGCGGGTGTTGGCAGGCGCGCGCCGGTGAAGGTCGGGATCGTCCTGCCGACGTTCGCGCCCGACGCCGCAGAGGCGATCGAGGCGGCTATCCAGGCCGAGGATGTTGGTCTCGACGGTTGCTTCTGCTACGACCATCTCTGGCCGATCGGCCAGCCGGGGCGGCCCGCGCTCGCCCCCTTCCCGCTCCTCGGCGCCCTTTCCGAGCTCACCACCCGCATCCACCTCGGCACGCTCGTGGCGCGCATCGGGATGGTTCCCGAGCCGGTGCTCTTAGATGAGCTGCTCACCCTCGCCGAGCTGCTCGGAGGACGCCTGATCGCTGGGCTCGGGACCGGGGATCGCCTGTCGTTGCCCGAGCAGCAGGCGTACGGCATCCCCGTGGCGAGCGCGGACGAGCGGCGCGAGGCGGTCAGCCGACTGGCGCGCCGGCTCGTGGGCGCGGGCATGAAGGTGTGGGTCGGCGGCCGCCCGCTCGCCACTCAGGCTGCTGCCCGGTCGGCAGGGGCGATCCCCAACCTTTGGGCGGCGCCTCCTTCGGAAGTGGCGAGCGCCGCAGAGACCGGGCCGGTCACCTGGGGCGGCAGCCTGCCGAGCGACCCGGGTCTCGCGGCGGAGCGGCTCACCGCCGTCGCCGTGGCGGGCGCCGCCTGGGCGGTGGTTCCCTGGCCCGGCTCGATCGGCGCGGTGCTCTCCGCGGCGGACGCCGCTGGCTGGTCGCCCGAACGTGGCTTCGCTGGCGATCAGGCCTCCGAGTAACCTTGGGTGATGGAGTTCCGGCGCATCGGCGGCCTGCCCCCTTATGTGTTTGCAGAGGTGGACGCGCTGAAGCTCGCCGCTCGGCGAGCCGGGGAAGACGTCATCGACCTCGGCTTCGGCAATCCGGACATCCCCTCGCCAGATGTGGCAGTCGACAAGTTGGTCGAGGCGGCGCGGAACTCCCGTAACCACCGCTACTCCTCGTCGCGAGGCATCCCAAAGCTGCGCCAGGCGATCGCGGACCTCTACCTCCGTCGCTTCGGAGTGGTGTTGGACCCCGACCGTCAGGTGGTCACCACGATCGGGGCGAAGGAGGGGCTGTCGCACCTCATGTGGGTGCTGGTCGGTCCCGGCGACACCGCGCTCGTGCCCTCGCCGTCTTATCCGATCCACATCTACGCGCCGCTCTTCGCCGGGGCCGACGTGCGGATGGTGCGACTCGAGGGTCTCGGTTCGATGGAGGGCGCCTCGGACGCCGGCGAAGCCTTCTCCGCCAACCTCGTGGAGGCCTGGGAGTCGGCGTGGCCGAAGCCCAAGGTGGTCATCTTCTCGTTCCCCCACAACCCGACGACCGCGTGCATCGACCTCGCCACGATGGCGCGCCTCGTCGATTTCGCCCACGAGCGCGACGTCGTGCTCGTGCACGACTTCGCCTACTCCGACACCGCCTTCGACGGATACACGCCGCCCTCGATCCTGCAGGTGCCGGGCGCCGACGAGGTGGCCGTCGAGCTGTACACGCTGACCAAGTCCTTCTCCATGGCGGGCTGGCGGGTGGCCTTCCTGCTCGGGAACGCCGAGGTGATCGCCGCGCTCACCAAGCTCAAGAGCTACCTCGACTACGGCACCTTCCAGCCCATTCAGATCGCCTCGATCGTGGCGATGAACGAGGCGCCCGACTACCCGAAGGTTGTGAACGAGATCTACCAGCACCGGCGCGACGCCCTCTGCGAGGGCCTGGCGAGGATCGGCTGGGAGGTGCACAAGCCGCACGGCACGATGTTCGTGTGGGCGCCCATCCCTGAGCCCTATCGCGACCTCGGGTCGCTCGACTTTGCCAAGCTGCTCATTCGCGAAGCCAAGGTGGCCACCTCGCCGGGGGTCGGTTTCGGCCCCGGCGGCGACGGGTTCGTCCGCTTCGCCCTCATCGAGAACGAGCAACGCATCGGCCAGGGCATTAGAACGCTGCGCCGAGCGTTGACCAAGCTGTAACACAGAGCGGGGCTTCGCGGCCAGGCCGCCGACCAGGGCCGACGCGCGTCGCACCAGGTCAGCCCGCTCGGTTTGGGCCAAGATCGACCGTTGACAGAGCCGTAGTTACGGTGTTGTAATTGCCTTCCATCTAGTAGGGGGTCGAGGAACGACCCACTACATCTTGTGCTGGAGCCGGTGCGAAGCCCGGCGGCACTGAGGCCACCCCGGGGGCGGGCAGGTGGGGGAGAACCCCGTTCTATGAGGAGGAGAGACGATGGCCGTCGCGCCGGAGCGGATCGACATCGGGATCAGGCGGCACTTCACTGAAGAGGGTCGTCACCCCTACGACGCCCTTCAGTGGGAGCGCCGCGATTCGCGCATCTCTGATTACCGCACAGGTGCGGTGGCCTTCGAGCAGCTCGGCGTGGAGGTGCCCGTCACCTGGTCGATGAACGCCACCAACATCCTCGCCCAGAAGTACTTTCGCGGGAGCCTCGGGCACGCCGAGCGGGAGACCTCGCTGCGCCAGGTGATCGACCGGGTCGCCGACACCATCACCACGTGGGGCATCAAAGACGGCTACTTCGCCGACGCCGAAGAGGCGGCCGCCTTCTCCGACGAGCTCAAGTACCTCGTGGCTACGCAGAAGGCCGCGTTCAACTCCCCGGTGTGGTTCAACATCGGCGTGAACGGCGTCCCCCAGCAGGCGTCCGCCTGCTTCATCCTCGCCGTCGACGACTCGATGAGCGACATCCTCAACTGGTACGTCGAGGAGGGCACGATCTTCAAGGGAGGCTCCGGATCGGGGGTCAACCTCTCGCGGATCCGCTCCTCTCGTGAGCTGCTGAAGGGTGGCGGCACCGCCTCGGGCCCGGTCAGCTTCATGCGGGGCGCCGACGCGTCGGCCGGGACGATCAAGTCCGGCGGGACGACGCGGCGCGCCGCCCAGATGGTGATCCTCGACGCCGATCACCCGGACATCCGCGAGTTCATCTGGTGCAAGACCCGCGAGGAGCGCAAGGCCCGGGCGCTTGCGGCCGCCGGCTTCGACATGGACCTCGACGGCGTTGACAGCCACTCCATCCAGTACCAGAACGCCAACAACTCGGTGAGGCTCTCGGACGCGTTCATGGAGGCCGTCGAGAAGGGCGCTGACTGGGACCTCGTCGCCCGCACGTCGAACGACGTCATCGAGCGCCTGCCGGCCCGCCAGCTGTTCCGCGAGATCGCCGAGGCGGCGTGGGAGTGCGCGGACCCGGGGCTGCAGTACGACACGACCATCAACCGGTGGCACACGGCCCCGAACACCGGGCGCATCACGGCCTCGAACCCGTGCAGCGAGTACGTCCACCTCGACAACTCGGCCTGCAACCTCGCCAGCTTGAACCTGTTGGCGTTCCTCTCCGAGGAGGGCACCTTCGACATCGAGGGCTTCAAGGCGGCAATCGAGGTCGTGTTCACCGCGCAGGAGATCCTCGTCGGCAACGCCGACTACCCGACCGAGAAGATCGCAGAGACGACGCGGGCCTTCCGTGAGCTCGGTCTCGGCTACGCCAACCTCGGCGCCATGCTGATGGCCCTCGGCCTCGCCTACGACTCGGACGAGGCGCGGGCGATCACCTCTGCGCTCACGGCCCTCATGACCGGGCACGCCTATGCCGTCTCGGCCCGCACCGCGGCTCGGATGGGTCCCTTCGCCGGCTTCCACGACAACGCCGAGGCGATGGTCAACGTGCTGCGGATGCACCGGTCCGAAGTGGCCAAGATCGACGAGGAGCTGGTCGACGACGACTTGCTCGTCGCCGCCCAGGAGTCCTGGGACGCCGCGGTCGAGCTGGCCGAGCTTCACGGCGTGCGCAACTCACAGGCCACCGTGCTTGCTCCGACAGGGACCATCAGCTTCCTCATGGACTGCGACACGACCGGCATCGAGCCCGACCTCGGCCTCGTGAAGACCAAGAAGCTGGTCGGCGGCGGCACGATGTCCATCGTCAACCAGACCATTCCCCGGGCCCTTCGTCGCCTCGGCTACGGCCCGGCCCAGATCACCGAGATCGTCGCCTACATCAACGAGCACAAGTCGATCCTCGGGGCGCCGCACGTCAAGGCGGAGCACCTCTCGGTGTTCGCCTGCTCGATGGGTGACAACACGATCCACTACCGCGGTCACGTGAAGATGATGGCGGCTGCCCAGCCCTTCATCTCCGGGGCTATCTCCAAGACAGTCAACATGCCGACGGAGGCCACGGTCGAAGACGTCGAGCAGCTCCACATCGACGCCTGGAAGATGGGTCTCAAGGCGGTTGCCATCTACCGGGACAACTGCAAGGTCGCCCAGCCGCTCTCCACCACGAAAAAGGAGTCGGCAGCGGCACCGATCGAGGAGATCAACGAGCGCGAGGAAGTCCTCAAGGCTCGAGTGGCGGAGCTCGAAGCCGAGGTCCAGGCGCACGTCAACGCCCCCGCCCCGACGTCTCGGACCCGCCTTCCGCGCCACCGGCGTTCCAACACCTTCGCCTTCCGGGTGGCGGACTGCGAGGGTTACGTGATCGCGGGCGA
Source organism: Acidimicrobiaceae bacterium (assembly GCA_025463965.1). GTDB lineage: Bacteria > Actinomycetota > Acidimicrobiia > Acidimicrobiales > Bog-793 > JAODBN01. The sequence continues at coordinate 8,600 of JAODBN010000060.1, read as the reverse complement.
GTACGAGGACGGGCGCCCCGGCGAGGTCTTCATGAAGGTGTCCAAGCAGGGCTCGACGCTGTCGGGGGTGATGGACGCGTTCGCCATCGCCGTCAGCCTCGGTCTCCAGCACGGGGTCCCGCTGTCGACCTTCGTCCGCAAGTACACCAACATGCGCTTCGAGCCCGCCGGGATCACCGACGACGCCGAGCTTCGCTTGGCTTCGAGCCTCGTGGACTACATCTTCCGGCGTCTCGCCCTCGACTACCTCTCGATCGACGAGCGGATCGAGCTCGGTGTGCTCTCCACCGGGGAGCGGACCCAGCCGACCCTCCCGGGCTTCGAGGACGTTGAGGTCGACCCCTCGGCAGTCCGCGAGGAGCAGGAGCGCTTCGGGGCCGGCGGCGACGTCGCCCGCCCCGCAGCGGCGAGCGCGGCCGCCAGGTTGCCGGTGACCGAGAGCAGGGATGCGCCCTTCTGCTACGCCTGCGGCAACCTCATGCAACGGGCCGGCTCTTGCTACGCCTGCCCGAGCTGCGGGGCGACGAGCGGCTGCTCCTAGTTCCATCCTCGGCCCTTTCGTGAACGAGAGGACCGGCAAGCACTGATAGGAGAGGGTCTGGCGTCAGCGCCGGGCCCTCTTCCTTTTGGGCTCGGCGCGCTATTGCAACCGCACGTGAGCTGCTCGCCTCGCCAGAGGCGTCGCGGACTCCGCGCGCCGTTCAGTCATGGATGCCGGCTCGAGCAACTGCCTCGGAGCGGTCCTCGTAGCCCCGGATGTCGACGACGAGCCCGTCCCGAACCGTGAGCACCTGCCACCGCCGCTCAGGGCCGGCCACCTCGTCGGCACCGGGCCGTGCGATGGTGAGCCCGACGAGGATGGAGCCGTTCCCGGTCAGCACTTCGTCGACGTGAGCCCGCACGCCGCGAGCGCGACGCTGCCGATACCAGACGAGCACATCGTCCCTGGTGTGACAGCCCGACGCCGGGTCATCGACCGGGCCCCAGCTGGCATCCGGGGCGAGAAGATGGGCAAAGGCGTCGAGGTCGGCGGCTTCCAACGCGAGACGAACCGTTTCGCCGAGGCGCTCGAGGCTCTGTTGTGTCGTCACGTACTCCTCCTTCGTACTAAAGGTCATGCCGCGTTGGCCCGGTCGGGATCTGGGACGCGCCACCAATGCGACAGTCTGACCTCAGCGCTAGCCGCCGGTACCCTGACACGGTGGTCGGGTCGCTTGCTGCGCTGTCGCCGCCGGTGCGCGCTCGATTGGGTCCCGTGCGCACAGAGCGTCTCGACCTGCGAGCGTTCCGGCCCGACGATCTCGACGTGCTGGCCGAAGTCTTCTCGAGCGAGGCCGTCTGGCGCTATCCGTTCGGACGAGGCCGCACGCTCGAGGAGACGGCCGACTTCATCACTCGTCAGATCGAGCACTGGGACGAGCTTGGCTTCGGCTTGTGGCTAGCGGTCGAGCGGGAAACCGAGAGATCGGTGGGGTACCTAGGCCTGTCGGTGCCCACGTTCTTGGCCGAGATCCTTCCTGCTGTGGAGGTTGGCTGGCGCCTGCATCCGTCGGTGTGGGGTCGCGGCTACGCGACCGAGGGGGCGACTGCTGCCCTCGACCATGCATTTGCCACGCTTGGTCTCGAGCAGGTGTGCTCGCTACCACAGGCAGAGAACCACGCCTCGATCCGAGTCGCCGAGCGGCTCGGCATGCACCTCGAACGCAAGGTCAATATTCCGGGCACCGAGCGACGAGGTTGCCTGGAAGCTCTCAAGTTCGTCGTTTCCGCGGACGAATGGCGGCTTCGTCGAACGGGGCAGGAGGCGCCATGAACCGCGCCCCCGCGCTCGGACGGTCGTGAGCGAACCCCGCAAGCTCGTCGTACGGGAGATGGGCCTTTCCGAGGTGGGCATCCGGATCGAGTACCTCCACGGCGCCACCGATGCGTACTTGAAGCAGATGGGCGTCGACCGCGCGCGGCTCGCTTCGAGAGAAGAGTTTCTCGCGTTCTACGAGGCTGACTACGCACGCCCGCTTCGCGAGCGCCTGAGCTACTCGCTCGTATGGGAGCTCGACGGCGAGACCGTTGGCTTCAGCTCGACCGATCGCATCGTGTTCGGCAAGCAGGCGTTCATGCACCTGCACATCCTTTCCGCCGAGCGCCGCGCCGCGGGCCTCGGCACCGCGTTCGTCCGTGAGTCTGCGAAGGTCTACTTCGAGGTCCTCGAGCTCGAGCGGCTCTTTTGCGAGCCGAACGCCTTCAACGTGGCACCCAACCGGACCCTCCAGCGTGCCGGTTTCAGCTATCTGTTCACGCACGAGACGATTGCGGGGTCCATTAACTTCTTGCAGCCCATGACGCGCTGGATGCTCGAGCGGTCACAACTCGACGACTGGTAGCAGAGCGTGTGTCATCGGGATGGGCCATGAGGCAGACTCTCGAGATGGCAACCGTCGACCCGAACCAGGACATCGAGGTCGTAGAGGGTCCTGACAGCCTGACCGCGTTCGTCCCGCTGGCGGAAGCTTCCGGGCCCTGGGTGGGGGAGTACGTCGCACTCGCGCGGGCGGCCCGCGCCGCGGGCGCCGTGCGTGCTGAGGTCCGCGATTCTCCTCGCAATCCGATCCTGATCGTGCAGGTGCCGCTCGGGGCGTCGGAGCAGGAGACCTCGAAGATCCTTGACTTGGCGCTCGAGCTCGTGGACAAGGCCAAGGCGGCCGCAGCGGATCGAGCGAGCGCCAACGGCGCAGGCGAACAGCACATCCTTCGATGGTGGCGAGAGCGCGGGTCCCAGACGTCGTCTTGACGGGGGGCCCAAGCGAAAGGGTCTCAACGGCGACGAACGGCATCCGGTCGCGGGGGCGCAGTCCATCCAGGCGGTCCATCAGACGGCGGTCATCACCAATCTCGCGCGACACGTTCTCCCTTGGCTCGGGAGGGGACCCTCGTTCACTCTGAAGGTTGACGTGTACCTCCGGTCATCACGAATCTCGCGCGACACCTTCTCCCTTGGCGCGGAGGGGACCCTCGCTCACTCTGAAGTGACGCGTACTCCTCTCTAGTTCCACCCCTCCACATGACAGAGCCTGTCCACGACCCCCTCATCTCGGCGTAGCGCTCTCGCCGAGCGAGATAGCGGGCTCCGTCGAGATAGCCGAGCGGGCACCGGACCGGCGGACTAAGAGCCGATGTCTCAGACCCTTGCTCCGACCTCAGCGGTATGGCACAGTGACGACGACGAGAGAAAATATTGCTCAGTCGAAGAAACGTTTCGCTCAATGAAATAGTGCATGGCAGCCAGGTGGGGGCGCCTGCACAACCGGGGGGTGGAAGTTGGGGGAAGCCGCCAGGGTGCGGGATCCGGAGACCAGTAGCCGCGCGCTGCTCGAAGGTCCGGCCCGGGCGCCCGCATGCTCGTATCTGAGGAACATCGGATACAGCAGCGAAAACCTCGAGCGCCCTATCGTCGGCGTCGCTCACTGTTTCACCGACACGTCGCCATGCAACCTCAACCACCGGGATCTCGCGGATCACGTGAAATCGGGGACGCGCGCCGCGGGTGGCACGCCGATGGAGTTCTTGACGATCGTGGGCGAGGGGCTCGGCGACAGCGTTGCACTCGTTACCGACGGGCGTTTTTCGGGTTCGACGAGAGGGCTGATGGTGGGGCATGTCAGCCCGGAGGCCGCCGTCGGCGGCCCGATCGCCCGACTCGTCGAAGGGAACATCATCGCTATCGATATCGCGGCACGCCGGCTGGAGGTCGAAGGCGTCGATGTGGACGACCGAGCCCTTTCGACCAGCGGGGCGTACGCGACGAGGGGGGCGCTTGCTCACTACGCGCTGCTCGTCGGCTCCGCGTCGAGAGGAGCGGTGCTCGCCGGCCTCTCCGCTGGCGAGCAGTCAGGTCAAGTTTTGATGGCGAAGCGACCGGTCCGGTCGCAGACGGAGGCGATGTGAGCAACGGGACCGGAGTGCCGCTGGAGCCGGGCGGCTCTGACACCTCGGCGGGTAGCGGCCGATCCGGCCCCCTCGGCCATGTACGTGTCCTCGACTTCAGCGCTCTGGTCCAAGGCCCGATCGCCACCCAGATCCTTGGCGACCTCGGCGCCGACATCGTGAAGATCGAGCGGCCCGACGGCGAGTGGAGCAGGCATTGGGGCATCGCGGATGGCCACACGCACGGGCAGACGGACTCCTTCCTCGCGTTCAATCGCAACAAGCGGAGCGTGACCGCGGACCTGAAGGATCCCGGCACACGCGACCGAATCCTCGAGCTGTCTAGCGAGTTCGATGTCGTGGTGGAGAACTTCCGACCGGGCGTGATGGCACGGCTCGGACTCGGTTACGAGGACTTCGTCAAGCACAACCCGGGCATCATCTTCGTCAGCTCCTCCGGCTACGGCCAGAGCGGACCGTACCTAAAACGACCTGGCCAGGACCTGCTCATCCAGGCGATCTCGGGAATGCTCTTTCTCGCCGGGCGCGAGGACGATCCACCGACCGCCTCCGGGATCGGCATCGCGGACCAGTACACCGGGCTTCACATCGTCATCGGGATACTGGCGGCCATAGCGCATCGCCAGGTGACGGGTCGTGGCCAGCGAGTCGAGCTCAACCTGTTCAGCTGTGCGATCGCCGCGCAGCAGCAGGAGCTGACCTACTACCTCAACCACGGCGAGATCCCGGCCAGGCCCGAGGAGAACCACGGTTCGATTTGGGCCACGGCGCCGTTCGGCATCTACGCGACGTCCGATGGCTACCTGGCGATCGCGATGACGCCCTGCCCGATCGTCGGCCAAGCCCTCGACATGCCCGACCTCGCGAGGTATGACACGAACGCGTTGATGCTCGAGTACCGCAAGCAGATCTATCTCGCGATTGCCGAGCGCCTCACTGGCGACACGACCGAGCACTGGATTGGCGCACTGCTGGCCTACGACGTCTGGTGCGCGCCCGTGCAGACCTACGACCAGTTGCTCGAGGACCCACAAGCGCTTCACAACGAGATGTTCTGGGAGGTTCCGATTGGCGACGGCACTGAGACCTTCCGTACGGTCGCATCACCCTTTGTGTTCTCCGAGACGCCAGTCGCGATCCATCGTGGCGTGCCCGAGGTCGGACAACACACGGCGGAGGTCTTCGGCTCCGAACAAAGCTCGGAGCGGGATGGCGACACATGAACGCGACTGGCGAACTCTCGAGTAGCCGCGATGCGGGACCCGTCGATCTCGGAAGCGGTGTCTTCCAGCTGCCAACCGACTATCCCGAGGTCTGCAATGCGCCGCTGTGGACCTATCTTCTCCTCGACGGCGACAAGTTCGCGCTCATCGATCCGGGGATCCGAAGCACCATGGGAGCCACGTTGGAAGGGTCTGTTCGCGAGCTTGGATTGGGGCTCGATGACTTGGATCTCCTGCTCGCGACCCACGGTCACCCGGACCACTCGGGTGGACAGAGCTCGTGGGGCGTCGAGGCGCCAGGCGCCAGGATCGCGGCGCCACTGGAGGACGCTCCCTGGGTCGAGTCCTTCGACCGGCAGTGGACGCGCTTTTGGGACGACTACCCGGGAACGCTCGACCTGAGCTCCTCGCGCGACTTCCTCGCGAGCCTGTGCGTGCCCGAGCCGACCGTCGACGTGCTCCTGCGCGACGGTGACAGCGTCGCGATCGGCGAACGCATGCTTGACGTCGTCGAGACGCGCGGTCACACCTGGGGACACTGCGCCTATTTCGACCGCACGAGCTCGATGCTATTCACCGGCGACGCTGTCCAAGGCCGCGGGATACCGAGTTGTGACGGTGCGACGGTCTTCGCCCCGCTGTACGTCGACGTCGCCGAGGCGCGATGGGGCTTGCGCCGGCTCCTTGCGCTGCCCTTCGAGTGGCTCTGTCCTGCACACGTGCCGCCCATGATGCGCGACGAGGGCTTGCAGTTCCTCCAGGCAAGCCTGGACTTCATCGACGAGGTTGACGCGCTGGCACGAGAGATGGTGTCCGACCGCGCGCCCGCGCCGCTGCTCACAAGTGAGCTTGCGATGCGCATCGGCAAGCTGATCGGAACAGATCCGCCCCTCACTCCGCAGTCGGTTCCGACCGCGCGGGCCCATCTGTACGCGCTCGCCCGTGAAGGCCTGCTCGAATCGGCCTGGATTCCCAGGGGTATCGAGGCACCCGGCGGTTGAGTGCCAAGGAGCTTTCACGATGGCAACTCGCGGCCCGTCACTTGCGGGAAATGGAGGGGGACACGAAAGGAAGGGCGACTCAGGAGGTGCTGTGCAAAAAGGGGATGGCGCCGAAGGGCGACCAAAGACAATGGGGGGATGTCCAAATGTTCAATCAGGTTAAGCGATCAACAGCGAGATTCGGGAAGGTGGCGGCGCCGTTGGCGCTCACCGCTGGACTCGTCGCATTTGGCACCGGCGCTGGCGCTGCGACCGTGTCGAGGAACCGGGCGACGCCCGCGAAGGCAGTGGCGATCGACCTTTCGCATCCGACGAAAGCGCTATGCAAACTGAAGGCCTACAAGATCGGCTACGACGTCTTCTCGGACAGCCAACCGTTCGCCGTCCAGCTCAGTAACGGCCTGAAGGCCGCGGCGAAGGGTGTGGGCTGCGCGACGATTGTGGAGACGGTCGACAACATGAACGGCACGACCGCCATCGCCAACATTCACACGCTGTTCAACGAGGGGATCAACGGCTTCGTCGACTTCCAGGTCCTACAGGCGTTCCAGCCCGCAATCTCCAGACTGTTGAAGGGCAACAAGATCCCGGCGGTGACCGTTGTCGGAGCGACGCTCCCCGGCTTCCCACAGGTCGGGCTCGACCCGTTCAACACCGAAAAGGCCGGCGCGACCTACATGGCCCAGCAGGAGAAGAAGCGCTTTCCGGGCCAGATCCCTTACTTCGTCGGAGGTGCTGAGCCGGCTTCGGGTGCCGCGGTCCTGGCCCGATACAAGGGGGCAGTTGCCGGCGTCAAGTCGGTCTTCCCGAACATCCCGGCGAGTCACATCATCGAGGTGAACACCAACGGCGTGGACACGACTGCGTACACCAATACCCTTTCCGCGTTGTCGGCAGTCCCGAAGAGCGCTGTCGTCATGGTGCAGGCGGTGAACGACGAGGACACGGGTGGCATGTACAAGGCGGTGGTGGCCCGTGGGTTCACCAAGTACCTCGCCGAGGGCTATGGCGGCGACTCCTACGGCCTCAACCAGGTGTGCCTGTACCCGACGCACTATGTCGGCGACTACGACCTCAACCCCGCGGGTTGGGGGCCAGTGCTCCTCTCTCTCGTGATGATGGAGATGAACGGGCAGAAGGTGCCCGCAGTCACGAATATCACCGGGACCGAGGTCACGAAGTCCAACCCGATCGCGGCCTGCAAGAAGTAGTCACCGAGCCGTCTCGAGTTCGATCGCGAGACGGCGAACCCACTGATACCGGATGGTTTCACCGCCGGCGACGCCTCGGAGGCGCCGCCGGCGGTGGGACATGCCGAGCCCGCCCGCCGGAGCCGTACAACCGGCGGGCGCCCGGTCCGATGTCGAGAGAGGCTCTGAATGGATGTAGCGCCGCAGACGAGCGGACTGGAGACACCGGAAGCCGCGAGGGCGGCGCCTGGTAGCCCTGGCACCGAATTGGCGAAGCTCGACCTCAACGACGAGCGAGTTGCAGTACTCCAAGAGCAGCGTCTCGCCCAACGACGCCGCTTCATCGAGCGGTTGCAGGGCGAGGGGCTGATACTCGTCTTCGGACTCGTTTTCGTCGTGATGTGGGCTAGCTCGCCCTACTTCTTGACGGTGGCGAACCTGCTCACCGCGGCCAGCGTCGTGAGTGTCCTCGGGATCATGGCGGTCCTCGAGACACTGATCGTGATCGTCGGCGAGATTGACATATCCATCGGCAGCGTCATGGCCGCGACCTCGGTGATGATCGGTCTGCTCGTCACGTCTGGTCTCGACGTGTGGCTCGCCGCCGTGATCGGACTCGCTTTCGCTGGTGCCGTCGGGGCGATCAACGGCCTCATCACCGTGTACTTCAAGATCAACTCGCTCGTGACGACGCTCGGCACGTACTCGATCTTTCTCGGGATTGCCTACGTCGTCTCGAACACGATGACCGTGAACATCGGTGGAGAGGGATTCTCAAAGCTCGGAAGCGGCACGATCCTGTCGATACCGGTCCCGGTGTTCTTCTTCGTCGCTATCTGGGCGGCAGTCTTCTTCGTGGCCCGCTTTACTGTGCTCGGTCGTCACATCTACGCGACGGGCGACAGTTACGAGGCGGCCTTGCGTGCCGGCATCCAGGCGGACCGCCTGCGCATCGGCCTGTTCGTTGCTATCGGGCTCAGCGCGGGCGTCGCGGGGATCCTCGTCACCTCAGAGCTGGGTTCGGCAGCGCCGCAGATCGGCGACCCGTACCTGTTATCCGTGGTGACGGCCGTCATCCTGGGCGGGGCAAGCCTACGAGGTGGGCGCGGGACGATGCTCGGGACTCTCGTTGCCGTCGCGATCCTCGGCGTGCTGCAGAACGGCTTCGCCCTCTTGCAATTCTCAAGTTTCCTGGAGAACACGGTGATCGGCTGTCTGCTCATCTTCGCCGTTCTCACGGACCG